>JAJFMS010000113.1 GCA_020696885.1 Armatimonadota bacterium
CAACTCCAGCAGCCCGGCCGCGAGGTGCTGCACCCGCAGCGCCAACTCGCGGTAGGTGGTCGGGATCCATTTCCCGTCCACCTTGTGCAATGAGGCGGTCTTCTCCCCGTGGTGCTCCACGGTACGCCGGAACATCGCCGGGATGGTGATCTCCGGCGGCCGAGTTCCCTTTCCCACCACAGATTGCAGGTGGCCCCCGGTGGTGGGCGGTGTGAGGGTGGCAGTCATACGATCTCCGTCGAGCTAGGCGTCAGGTGTCAGGGTCCAATTCAAGCAGGTGGAGCGGCATTCCTGCCGATCCGGTCCACTCATACCCTTATCCGCGCCACCCACGCGCGACATGGGGCGTCCGGCCTATTTTGGGGGAGTGGTGGGGAGTGGTGGAGTAATGGAGTAGTGGGGCCGGCGCGGCCGTTCGGTCGCGTTCTTCCCTGATTCCCATACCCCCATCATCTCACACCCCCTGGCTCCTTACTCCCGGACGGAGGCCTTCACCGCGCGCGCGGCCCCGACGGCTGTTCCCCGGGGAGGTGTGGCGGCGGAGCGTGCCGTTAAGTTCCCTGCACGCCCGCTGGTGACGGCGGCCCTTGTGGACGAGATCGCGGGGCGCGACGCCACGGCCGTGCCGGTTGATGCGCGGGCTGGCGTCGAAGCCGGAGCAACCCTGGCTCCCGCACCAACGGGCGGCGGAGCGCTCCGCGTCGAGCGAGCGGCCCGGGAGGCGGAGGCGGCCGTCTCCGCGGGGCGGCGAGTTGCGGCGGGTGTCGGCGTCGGAACGGCGGCTTGCGGCTTGCGGACTGCGGTGCCGGCAAGCTCCGGCCGCGACGCAACCGCCGTTTTGGCGGCAACCGGTGCGGCAACCGTGGGGCGTTCGGTGGCGGGCGGTGGAGTGCGTTCGCGTTTCGCGGTTGCCGGCTTCTCCGGCTTCCGCTCCTGGGCCGCAGGTTCCGCCACTGGGCTCATCGGGGCGATGGCCGGCAGTTGAAGCTGCGGGTCGGGTGGCACGGGGCGCTGATCGGCGGCAGGAGCAACAGTCGGCCGAGATCTGCGCGGCGCCTTGCTGGATGCCGGCGGCGCGGGAATCGCGGCTTCCTCCTTTACGACGACGGGAGCCGGCACCGGCGAGGGTGTCCCGGCAGGCAGCAGATCGGGCGCGTCAGGAGTAGCCGCCGGTGCTGCGGCGGGCTTCTTCCGACCGATCGGCGCCCTGGGCTCGGGTGACGAAGCGGTGGCTGCCGGCATGACCTCGGGGGCCGCGGCGATGGGCTGCTTGCTGCTGGTGGGCGGGGGCGTGGGGGCGTTCATCCGGGCCAGCGGCTGGCTGAGATCCGGCGCCGGCATGGGAGTCCTGCCCGGCTTGCGCGGACGCTCGGTTGCAGCGGCTGGCGGCGGAGTGGCGGCGCGGCCCTTCCGTCGGCCGGATCCCACCTCGGGCGCTGGTACGGCTGTCGGCTGCGTCGCCGCGGGGGTGCGATCCGTGTCCAGCATCGTGATCGACGAGCGGCCCAGGTGCCGCACTACCCCGTTCCAGGCCGATGCGGGGAACGTAATCTGCCACGCGAACACCTTCCCCTTCGCGTTTTCGTAGGTGCTCGCCCGGGAGATGTCGGTGTAGGGGAAGCGCGGGTAGGCAAGCAGCGACTTGAGAGTCGCGCGGTCGTTTGTGTAAATGACGGCATGATCGTCGGTCAGCCGCCACATCCAGGCCTGCACGGTGCCACCTCCAACGGGGTAAGGGTGAGGGTAAGATCGCGGGTCCAGCAATCGTTCGATTGCTGAATGGTTAAGCGCGAGGGGGATGAAACAAGTGGGGCGTGAACCGGATCACGCCCCACTTGAAGTTTCGGCTATCGCCAGGCTGCCGGCTAGGCTGCAGCGTGGGCTCGCAGCTATCGCCAGATTGCCGGCTAAGCTGCGGCGCGGGCCTGCTGCTTCTGGCAGGCCGGGCACAACGGCTGGCCGAAGGCCCGGACGCTCACGTCGTGCTGGCCTTTGGTCAATGGCTTGCTGCAATCCGGCCGGCTGCAGGCCAGGGTGCCGCCATCCGCGGCAGGCGCCGCCGGAGCTACCACGGGCGCTGCTGCGGCGACCGGCGGAGCGGTGGGAGCGCTGGCTGCCGGATTGATCCGGGGCGCGGAGGCTGCGCGGTCCCCACTGGACTCCGGCGTCGCCTCCCGCACTCGCGGTGTAGAGGCCGGGGCCTCGTCGCGGCCCGGGCCGCCGCCGACGTTCCAGATTGACTTCCGCTCGGCGGAATTGGACGCTCCCCCTCCCCCGCCGTTCATCGGGGCCGGGCGAGGGTTGTTCTGTGGCCGGCTCAGCACCAGGTTCGTGGTGGGGATGCCGCAGATGGCAAGTGCCTTCTCCACCGCCGCCGGCTGGATGCGGGGCGTCTCCGCGAACTGCCGCTTGCGCTGATCGTAGGCGGCCCAGACGCTGGGCAGGTAATAAAGGTAACGACCGATGCCGAAGTGCACGGCGGTGCGCTTGAGCGCGTCGCTGACTGCGGACTTCAGCACCTCGTCCTCAGAGCTGCCTTCGCCCGCGTCACACTTGGTGACGCCTAGCACCGTGAGCTTGCCCTTCACCATCTTGCCATCCGGCGACAGGAGCTCGAAGTCGAAGCTCCAGTTGCCGGGGCCGACCACGGCGTCGAGCCGGCGCATCACGCTGCGGGCATCGATATAGGCCAACGCCCGTGCCTTCCCCTCCCAGTTGCCCCGGGGCAAGAATTCGATTTCGTCTTCCGGAAACGCCGCTCCCAGCGCCTCCATCACTTCTCTCGTGAGCTCCATTTTCGTCTCCATTGGTCCACTCCTGTTTCTCACCACGAGATACCCCAACTGCTTCCACAACCAGTATAGCAAACATATTTTTGCGTATCAACTGGAATCAAGCGAATCGGTTGCTGGGAGCCGCGCAGTGCCTGGGCGGGTCACACTGCAGGCCTGGACCAGTGCTCGCGGGTCAGCTCGAAGGCCAGCGCGTCTACGCCGGCGGGGCTGCCCAGGAAGTTCTTCTGGGGTCCCAGGGGGCGCATTCCGAGCTTGAGCAGCACGTTCTCGGAGGCGTTGTTTGCAGGATCGCAGCCGGCGATCACTCGCCGCAGCTTGAGCTTCTCGAAGCCGAAGGCCACCAGGGCTCGCGCGGCTTCCGTGGCGTAGCCGTTGCCCCAGTAGTCGCGGTGCACGATGAAGCCGAGGTAGGCTTCGCCGGGCTGCTCCCCGGCAACCAGCCCGATCTCCCCGATCACGTGTTCCAGCGATGAGAGGACGACCGCAAAGTCGTACGCGTAGCGCGGTCGGGAGTGCTGCACCCAGACCTTGGCACGCACGAGCTCGTAAGCCTCTTCCTGGCTGTAAGGCTCCGTGCGCTGCAGGTACCGTAGTACCCGGGGATCCGAGCGGAACTCGAACAGTGCCTCCCAATCCTGTTCGCGCCATTCGCGGAGGTGCAGCCGCTCGGTGTGGATGGAGGGGCCGGCAAGGGCGGTCCGCCACGTGGTTATGAGGCTCGTCCAGAGTCGCGCGAACATCGCGACACCCTTCACGAAACAGCGCGACGCCTCCTGCCGGCATCGGCCACGAACGGAGCGCAACCATCCGAGACGCACGGTGACGAACAGACGTAGATAAGTTGTGCTCGGCCCGCTGGAGGCGAGCACATGTTGTGGACTATCGCCGACCGGGGGTTGGATGCGTTACCGCTCCTCTAAAGCCGAGCCGAACTATCGAACAGTACAGCAGGGTGTCCTGTTGGCGCTGGTGGTGTGCGCCGCCGGAACGCCGGCCCAGGCGAAGCCGCAGCACCTGCGGGCGATCGCGGATCATTACGGACCGTACTTCCCCGCTTCCCTGCGCGGCTGCGGCACCTGTCACGCGCCCGCCGCACCCGGGGTGGCGCTGACCTCCCTGGAGAATTTCCCTCATAACGCCTTTGGCGACCGGCTGCGGAAGTCCGGCGAGGAGCTCCGCGCCGCGGGCAAGCGCGCGGACCTGCCCACCCGCCTGAAGGCGATCGCTGCGGAAGACAGCGACCGGGACGGAGTATCGAACGAGGCGGAGATCCTCGCCGGCGCAGGTCCGGGCAGCGCGAAGGAGCGTCCCACCGCCACGCGCACTCGAGAGCTGCCGCAGCTTCAGAAGCGGTTCGCGGCCTATCAGGCTTCGTACCGGTGGGCGCCGTTTGAGACGGTTCGGCAGCCGCCGGTTCCGAAGGTGAAGCGAAGCGCCTGGGTCCGCAACCCGATCGATGCCTTCGTGGAAGCGGAGCGAGCCGCTCACGGGCTGGCGCCCCGGCCCTCCGCCGCCCGGGACGTGCTCCTGCGCCGCGTCTACCTGGACCTGGTGGGACTCTCCCCCACCCCGGAAGAGCGCCGAGCGTTCCTGGCGGACCGGTCGCCGGATGCCTATGAGAAAGTAGTGGACCGCCTGCTGGACTCTCCTCGCTACGGCGAGCGGTGGGGCCGGCACTGGATGGACGTGTGGCGCTACAGCGACTGGGCCGGCTTCGGCGAGCAGGTCCGCGACAGCCAGCGGCACATCTGGCACTGGCGCGATTGGATCGTGGACTCGCTGAACCAGGACAAGGGCTACGACCGGATGGTCCAGGAGATGTTGGCCGGAGACGAGCTCGCCCCGCTGGACCCGGACGCGCTGCGGGGCACCGGTTTCCTGGTGCGGAACTACAAGCTGCTGAGCCGGGAGAAGTGGCTCGAGGACACGGTGGACCACACGGCGCAGGCGTTCCTCGGGATTACGCTGGGCTGCGCGCGGTGCCACGACCACATGTACGATCCGCTCACCCAGAAGGAATACTACCGGTTCCGCGCCGTCTTCGAGCCGCATCATGTGCGCACCGATCGCGTGCCGGGAGTGCTGAATGTGCAGATGGACGGTCTACCCCACGCCTTCGATCAGAAGCCGGACGCGCCGACCTACCTCTATGTCCGCGGCGACGAGCGCCAGCCGGTGAAGGACGAGCCGCTCACTCCTGGCGTGCCGGAGGCGCTGGGCGGCCGGCTGGAGGTCCGCCCGATGCCGGTGCCGCTCCTGGCGCGCCAGCCGGAGAAGCAGCCGCACGTGGTTGCTGCTTTCCGGGCCGAGGCCGTGCAGCGGGTGGAGCAGAACCGGAAAGCGCTCGAAAGCTGCAAGACCCCGGACGAGACGACCCTCGCCCAGCTCAAGCTCACGCAGTCCGAGACGGCACTGTCGGCGCTGGAAGCGGTGCTGGCCGTGGAAGCGTTGGAGGACCTCGGCGCCAAGGACTCCCCGGAGTGGAAGGAAGCCGCCGCGGAGACCGTTCGTCGGCAGCGGCGCCTGGCGCTCGCGGACGCGCAGCTCAAGCAACTGACAGCGACACGCGCCGCGGCAGCCGCGAAGCCGGCCGAACAGGCGAAGGCGCAGGAAACCGTGAAGTCCGCCGCCGACGCGCTGGCGAAGGCCGAGGCGGACCTGGCCGCGCCGGTGGGCACGGACTACAAGCCGCGCATCACCGAGACGTTCCCCGACACCAGCACGGGGCGCCGCCTGGCGCTCGCACGGTGGATCACGGCACGGGAGAATCCGCTCGCCGCCCGGATGGCAGTCAACCAGATGTGGCTGCGACACTTCGGCCAGGGCCTGGTGCCTTCCGTCGCCGACTTCGGACGGAACGGCACCGGCCCCACCCATCCCGCCCTCCTGGACTGGCTGGCAGCCTCGTTGATGACCGGCGGCTATCCGGGCGGCCGGGCCTTCGGCGCTTCGGCGCCGCAAGCGACGCCCGTAGGGGCGGCGCAGCCCTGGTCGATGAAGTCCCTGCACCGGTTGATGGTCACCAGCAACACCTACCGGATGGCATCGACTCCGGACCCCGCCAGCCTGGCGAAGGATCCGGACAACCGGTATCTGTGGCGGATGGACTACCGGCGGATGGACGCGGAGGTGGTGCGAGACAACGTGCTCTACGTCACCGGGCAGCTCGATCTCCAGCAGGGCGGGCCGGACATCAACGAGGAAGCCGGCCTGAGCGTGAAGCGACGCACGATCTACTTCCGCCACGCCGCGGAGAAGCAGATGGTGTTCGCCGGCCTGTTCGACGGCCCGAACGTAACCGAGTGTTACATCCGCAAGCAGACGGTGATCCCGCAGCAAGCCCTGGCCCTGGCAAACAGCGAGCTGGCGCTGGAGCAGTCCCGCCTGCTGGCCCGGCAGCTCAACACCACGACCGGCGCGGACGCGCGCGCTTTCGTCGCCGCCGCCTATGAGCGGGTGCTAGCGCGCGAGGTATCCCCCGCGGAGCTGCAGGAGTGTCTCCAATTCCTGACAGCCCAAGCCAAGCTGCTCAGCCGGCTCCCCGCCGCTGCGGACCCGGCCGGGAAGGCGAGCGTGCCCGCCTCGGACCCGGCGCTACGAGCCCGGGAGAACCTGGTGCTGGTGCTCATCAACCACAACGACTTCGTGACGATCCGGTAGAACGCTGCTCCGGGGGAGTGACTGAGTAATGGAACCACTGAACAACCTGCCGGGTGACGCTGCCGAGCAGCCGGCTGCGACGCAGCCCGGATGCACCGGCGTGAGCCGGCGGACCTTCCTGACGGATACCGGGATGGGGCTGACCGGGATGGCGCTGGGCGCGATGCTGTTCCGCGACGGCGAAGCCCAGGCCGCGCCCGCGCGCGAGCCCGGCGCCCCGCTGCGTCTGCCGCAGCACGCCGCCAAGGCGAAGTCCGTAATCTGGATCTTCCTCTGCGGCGGCGTCAGCCACGTGGAGAGCTTCGACGTCAAGCCGGAGCTGACGAAGTACGCCGGGAAGTCGATCGACGAAACTCCCTATAAGGAAGTCCTCGACCCCAAGCGGGTGGAGGGGAACATCCTCGGCGGCAACCCGGCGCACGGAGGCCGGAAGATCATCATGCCGCTCCAGACCGGACACCGTGCGTACGGCGAGAGCGGACTGGTGGTGGGCGACTGGTTCCGCCACGTAGGCGAATGCGCGGACGACCTCGCGGTGGTGCGCTCGCTCTGGACGATTCACAACGACCACGGCGCTCAGCTCACCTGGCACACTGGCCGGCATCCCCGCGAGGGCAGCCATCCTACCCTGGGGTCGTGGGTGAGCTATGGGTTGGGGAAGCTGAACGCCAACCTGCCGGAGTACGTCGTGCTCGGCCAGCCGACCGGGGACTGCTGCGGCGGCTCGTGGACCTTCGGGGCGGGCTACCTGGGACCAGAGTACGCCGGGGTGCGGATGGGCACCGATCCGAAGAACCCGCTGCCCTATATCTCCCCGGCCGGCGGCAGCGTCACCCGGGAAGAGCAGCAAGGGGCGTTCAGCCTCCTCGGTCGCCTGAACCGGCTGTCCGGCATCGAGTATCCGGACGATCAGCAGCTCCAGGCGCGGATCAAGGCCTACGAGCTCGCGTTCCTGATGCAGTCCGCGGTGCCGGAGACGCTGCAGCTCGACCGGGAGACCAGCGAGACGCGCGAGCTCTACGGCCTGGACAATTCCACCACCCGCTCGTTCGGGGAGCTGTGCCTGGTGGCGCGCCGGCTGGCGGAGCGAGGGGTGCGGTTCATCCAGGTTTTCCACGGCGGAGGCGGGGGCGGCGCCTGGGACGCGCACTCCGGCATCCAGCAGAACCACACCAGCCTTGCCGCCCAGGTGGACAAGCCGATCGCGGGGCTGCTGAAGGATCTGAAGCGCCGGGGGATGCTGGACGACACCCTGGTGGTCTGGGGCACCGAGTTCGGCCGGAGCCCCGGCGCGCAGGGCGACGGGCGCGATCACCATCCGCAGGGATTCTGCGCCTGGCTGGCCGGAGGCGGCGTGAAAGGCGGCATCGTCCACGGGGCCACCGACGAGTTGGGCTTCCATGCCGTGGAAAACCGGCACTACGTGACCGATGTCCACGCCACGGCGCTGCACCAGCTTGGCGTGGACTCCCACTCACTGGAGATTCCGGGGCGGAAGCGGCTGGAGATGGATC
>JAJFMS010000114.1 GCA_020696885.1 Armatimonadota bacterium
CGGTCATCTCCAGCTCGCCGCGGTAGACCGGGTCGTGCCAGCCTTCGATGTCGATGGTGCCGGTGTAGCCGGCCCAGCGCAGCTCGCTGATGATGTCGGTCCAGTTGCTGTCCCCGAAGCCGGGGTGCCGGTGGAACGCCCACCCCTGCGCGCCGTGGATGCCGTGCTCGCGGATCACGTCCCACTTGATGGTGGCGTCCTTGCCGTGCAGGTGAAAGATCTTGCCGATCCACTTCCGGAGCTGCGGCAGCGGGTCGATGAGCTGCACCATCTGGTGGCACGGCTCCCACTCCAGGCCCACGTTGTCCAGCGGCACGGCGTCGAACATCAGCTCCCAGGCGGCCGGGTTATGCGCGATGTTCCAGTCGCCGGTTTTCCAGCTCCCGCCCATCTCGCAGTTCTCGAAGGCCAGGCGCACACCCCGGTCCGCCGCCCGCCTCCCCAGCGGCTCGAACACCTCCCGAAAGCGCGGGATCGAGGCATCCAGCGGCTGCCCGCGGAGCCTGCCTGCGAACCCGGCGACGATATCCGCGCCGAAGAGGTGCGCGTGCTCCACGCACTGCTCCCAGCCATGCAGCGTCTCCCGGTCGATCTCCCCGGTCTCCAGCGGGTTCCCGAAGATGCCCAGCGAGCTGATCCGAGCGTCCGCACCCCCGATCGCCTCCCGCACCTGCTCCGCCAGGCGCGGGAGGTCCGTGCCCCCCAGCGTCTGCCAGAACATAATCTGGAAGCTCTCGAAGCCATGCGGGAGGATCTGGCGGATGTAGCCGGCCGGATCCGGGTCGTTGCCTTTGACGAGGGTGCCGATTCTAGGGGTCATGGTGTTGGGTGTTGGGTGTTGGGTGTTGGGTGTTGGGATCGCCCAGGGGGCACCCGGGTGTTGGGTGTTCAGGGAGTGAGAACTCGGCCGCAACGGCCTGCGCCCAGAATCTTACTCTTGCTCTTACTCGATCCGGGGCCGCTTCCAGGCCCAACGCCCAGGGCACAGCACCCTCACCACCTAACCGCGACCTCCCGCCCCTCCCTCGCGCTGTCGATGGCGGCGAAGACCATCGCGAGGCTCTTGATGTTGTCCGTGCAGATCGTTTGCGGGGTGGCGCCGGTGTGGACGCACTCCATGAGCTCCCGGATGAGGCCGATATGGCCGCCATCGCGGTCGCTGGGGGCGACGGGTGGGATCTCTACCTCGTTCATCGCATAGCGGAAGCCGCCCGGCTCCGCCACGGATTCGGCGCGCAGGCTTTCCAGGCCGTCCCACTGCGCGCTCCCCTGCGCGCCGATGACCTGCCACTCGGCGTCCCAGGAGGTGTTCAGGCCTTCGGAGCACCAGCTCCCGCGGTAGGTGTAGACGATGCCCCCGGTCAGCTCGAACACCGCCACGGCGGAGGCGGAGTGGTCGTACCAGGAGCCGGCGGGGTTCCACTCCTTGCAGTAGACGGAAACCGGATCCGCGCCGGTGAGGAACCGGGCCAGGTCGAAGGTGTGGATCGCCATGTCGAGGAGCAGCGGGTGCTCCATCCGGTCCCGGAAGCCGCCGAAGTGCGCGCCGATGAAGAAGTCGCTGTTGATGGTGGTGAGCGGCCCGATGGCGCCGGAGCGCAGGAACGCCTGGAGCTGGCGCACGCGCAGGTTGTAGCGGCGGTTCTGGATGACGGCGTAGATCCGGCCCGCTTCCCGCGCGGCGTCGAGCATGCGGCGCGCGTTCTCCAGGCTGTCCGCCAGCGGCTTCTCGCCCAGCACGTGGCAGCCGTGCCGCAGCGCTTCCAACGTCACGCCGCAGTGCGCCTCCGGGATGGTGCAATCGAACACCACGTCCGGCGCTAGCTCGTCCAGCATCGCGCCGAGATCACTCCCCACAGCGGCCTCCGGCGCGAACTCGTCCGCGCGCTTCCGGGCCGCCTCCGGGTTCAGGTCCACCAGGCCGGCCACCTGCAGCCCCTCCACCAGGTTCGCGGACCGGAGCCATTCGGTGCTCATGCTGCCGCAGCCGGCGAGCACCGCGCGGAGTATCGGTCTATCCATCATGCCGTTCCTCGTAACTACGCGCCCACGGTCGGACCATCTCTCAATCCTTCGGATGATAGAACGGTCTCAAGTTGAGTGACCGAGCGGCCACAATAGGAACACAACCCGCGGAAAACACCGCTCCACGGTCGAAACGCCGGTATGGATTAACCCGCAACCCGGCGGAATAGCGCTGAGAAGTAGGGCCCATCGAACGGAAACCCCCGAAACCGGCGACTTCTAGCGCAAACGGCCCTCCCCCACCCCAGGAATTCGCGTCATGAGATCTCGACCGCAGCTCGGCAGCATCCTCCTCCGCCTGGGCGTGATCACCCAGGAACAGCTTGACCTGGCGCTGGCGCACCATAAGGCTAATCAGATGCGTCTCGGGGAGGCGCTGCTGACCCTGGGGTTCTGCCGGGATGCGGAGATAACCCGCGCGCTGGCGGAGCAGCTCGGTCTGCCGTTCGTCGATCTCGAGGAAACCCCTCCTTCCCGCGAGGCCATGCGCGAAGTCTCCTGGATCCTGGCGCGTCAGCTGGGGGTGGTGCCGGTAGAGAAGAAGCACGGCCGGCTGGTGGTGGTGGCCCGGAATCCGCTGGACTTCAGCATCGACGCCGCACTGCGACAGGCGGTGGGGATGCCCGTCACCATCGTCTCCGGAGTGGAATCCCAGATCACGCGGATCCTGGACCGGTACGATCAGATCCTGGTGGGCGGGCACGCTCCGCTTGCCACGGAGAACAGCCACCCGTACCTGAGCAGCCGCCTCGGCGGACGGGTCGGCGTGCAGGAAGTCCGCCGCTTTCAGGAGGGCGCCGTCTCCCCCTCCCGCCTGGGCGCGCTGATCTCGGGCTACCTGGGCGAAGGCAAGTGGTCCGTGGAGCTGGCGTTCTTTCACAACACGCTTCGGGTCACCGGCGTCACCGGCGACCGCCGCGAGCCGCTGGCCGAGCTTCCGGGCGATGAGTTCCGCTTCACCATCGCCGCGCCGCAGGCGTCCGCGGCTCCCTGAGCCGGCGCTACCGGTCGAACGCCAGGATGCGCTCGGCGGCCACTTCCGCGCCGTTCACCGGAATCTGCGGGCCGTCCACCGGGCGTGAAAGCAGCGCTTCGAGCGGTGCGGCCCAGTCGCCTCGCTCGAACTCGGGCCGCTCGATGCGCTGGATCGGGATCCACCGGGCCAGCCCCTCTTCCATGATCGGATGCTCCGCGAACTCCTCGCGGGGCGGGTACAGCACCGGGACCCGGCACGCCGCGCTCTCCGACGCGATGCCGTAGCCGATCTTCGAGACCACCACGTCGCAGGCCTGTAGCACGTCCAGAAAGCGGCACTGCCAGTCGTCACCCAGCACCAGCAGCCGCTCGTGCGGGCCGAGGTCAAAGTCGCTGAACGCCACCACGGTAACCCCGGTGGTATCGAGCACGCGGGCCAATACCTGCGGCGCGAGGTCCGGAAACCGGCCGCCCAGCAGCACCAGCGGCCGGTGCGGATCCGCGCCCAGCTCGAAGAGCCGGCGGCGCACCACCGCGCGCGGGGTCTGCGGCTGCCGCGTCACCAGCGGGATCGCCTCCTGCCGGGGGAAGGCGTCCATCTCATGGCTCCACGGCAGCCGGAGGAGCAGGTCCGTGGTTGCGTAGCACTCCCGGATCTGGGCGATCACCGGCGCGAATCCCGGACAGCGCTCCACGAACGGGGCGTAGATGTAGTCCCAGGAGAAGTTGCCGACCGCGATCACCGGCACCCCGGCTTCCCTGCCGATCGACGAGGCCAGCGGCGGGATATCGCTCACGATGCGGTCGATGCCCAGCTCGCGGACGCGGCGCGCCTCCGCCTGGATCTGCTCTTCCGCCCGGCCGTACACCTCGCGGCACCGCTGCAGGGTGGCCGGGACGTCTTGCGCCAGGAGGTCCTTCTCAACCACGCCGGCGTCGATCCGGACGCGCTCGTACGCTACCGGAGCGGCGACGGAGCTCCGGAAGACCCACTCGGGGGCTTCGGTGCGGGCGAAGAGCTGGAGATCGGGACGGCGAGCGGAGAGAGCGTTCATCACGGCGGTCATCCGGGTGGCGTGACCGTAACCGTGGCCGGTGATGTAAAAGAGGATCTTCACGATGTGAGGAGTGGGAGCACCTGGCGGATCAACCACTCGGCGTGCCGCTCGGTGTCCGGATCAAGCTGGATGGTGGCTTCGCGGACGTGGGCGCACCCCAGCAGTCCCAGCTCCTTCAAGATCCGCTTCTCCACGTGCAGGAACAGCTCCATGTGCTGCAGCTCGAACACGATCAGCGGCAGGATGCTCTGGAACGCCTCATACGCCGCCTGTTCGTTCCCGCGCTTGAGGCTCCAGTAAACGCGGTTTAGCGGCACCAGCGTGGCGGTGCCGGGCATCACGCCGCAGATCCCCGCGGGCATCAGCTCCAGCGTGTACATCCCGCCCCAGCCTTCCAGCACCCCTACTTCTCCATTCGTGGCTTCCAGGATGGCGCGCACTCGCGGCGCCATGAACGGGTCTTCCAGCTTCAGGTATTGGAAGTTGGGACAATCCGCCCGCAGCCGCCCGGCGAACCCGGCGCCGACGGTCGGCCCGCCGGGGTTGAAGTCCTGGATCAGCAGCGGGCCCCGGATCTCCCCACATACCTTGCGGAAGTAGCGGAGCAGGTCGTCCTCGCTCATCGCGAAGACGCGCGGCGCGGCCATGCTGATCACATCCGCGCCGGCCGCTTCCATCGCCAGCGCCAGCCCGATGGCGACATCCGCCGAGCCGTGGTTCGCCTGCCCGATCACCGGCAGCCGCCCACGCGACTGGTCCACCGCGATCCGCACCACCGCCAGCCGCTCAGACTCGGAGAGCTTGTAGAACTCGCTGCCGTAGGCGGGCAGGCAGATGGCGGCGGCGCGCTCGTAGAGGCAGAAGTCCACCACGCGGCGGAGGCTGTCTTCGTCGATCCGCCCGTCGTCGTGGAACGGGGTCGGGATGATCGGGACGATCCCTTGGATCTGGGGCACGGTGGTTACTCCGGAGTTCAGTGGGAACGGTTTAGACAGGATAACAGGATTGGAAGTGCTGAATCCCGCATGCGGGCGAGGGATTGAAATCGCCTCGCTGGCAAGGCGTCCTCGCGGACGCGGGGCGACGAGATCCGGACCGGCGGCGGCCCTGCTGGATCGGGAGCACGGTCTATGCTTCCGGACACGAGGAGTTGGCGGGCGCGCCGCCTTCCGCTTCGCCGTGCTTGGGTCTCTTCCCTTGATGCGCATTCAGGAGTGTCTCGAAGACCGACCGCCACTTCCGGTCCTGCCGCTCAGCGACTTCGATTCCGAGAAGTGCGACCTCGCGCAGGCGCTTCTGACGACGCCCGAGCACCTGCAGCGCGGCGACGGCGGCCGCTACCTCGGTCACGTGCGGGTCGGCGGAGAGCTTCGTCTCCTGGAGCAGCGCCTCGCGCTCCCCCATTCGCAGGCGACACTTCTGCTTCTCGACGAGGGAGTTGAACTGGAGTGGGCCGAACCGGCTCGCCCAGTCGAACATGAACACCGCTTGCGGGAGGTCAGCGTCCTGCCACGCGTAGATGACGCCGAGCCAGTAGAGGATCGTCGGAATCTCGTACTGCGGCATCGGAGCGCGGCAGTACACCAGGGCTTCTTTGTAGTACCACACCGCGTGCTCCAGCGTGTCCGACCCGCCGAAGGTCCCGGCCATGCGGTAGTAGTCGCCGAGCGACGTCAGTGCGGAACGGATTATCTCGGGACGACCGGACCGTTCCGCGTCGTCCAGCGCCTCGTGAAATAGCTCCTGCGCGGCCTCGGGCTGGTCAGTGCAGTGATACCGTGCGAGCTCCCCACGGACCGTGGCCCGCGCGACGTGGATCGCCGCGATCGCGACCTCCCCCTCCGCGGCAGGCTCTTCCCGCTCCAGTCGCGCCAGAAAATCCCGGCAGTACTGGCGCCTCGCCTTCTGTTGGGCAGCGAAGCGCCGATTGAACTCCCGAGAATGCTCGAAAGTCAACGAGCGATCGTGGAGCCCCTGGAGACCCTGAATGAATTCGATCATCAGGAAATAGGCCGGATCGATGGTGCGCTCTTGACCGCAATCCATGGCTCACCCCCAGACCGACCTACCCGCCCAATCGCACCGGCGAATTACGCGTGGCTGACCGGTTAGCCGTCTCCCGGCGCGCCGCCGGCGATGGCGGGCGCGAAGTACACCTCGGACTCCGGGGTCAGCTTCGTGCGCAGGCCGGTAGTGGGCATGTTGCCGTCCACAAACACCGCGAAGCCGCGGCGGACCCGGCCGTCGTCGATGAGCCGGTCTTTGATGCCGGGATGGAGCTCGTCCAGTCGGTCGATCACCTCGGCCAGGGTGTCGCCGGGAACGGACGCCGAGGTTGCCCCGCCGGTGAGCTTGCGGAGAGGTGCCGGAATAGAAACGTTCGCCATTTCAGGGTCCCACGTCCTGGACAGGGTTCGGCGGTTCCGGTGGACGGGCTCCCGCTTTCGGGGATTCTATCACGGGCTCTGGCGCATCCTCTTGTTGGCGGCTCCTGGCCGGGTGGCGACGCGGTGCCGGGGAGAGGAGACGTGAATCGGCGCAGACAACTTCTCCCTGGCGGTCAGGAGACTTAGAGCCTATCCCAACACGCGGCCTACGCCTCAACACCGTCACGCCGAATCCCACCGCAGCCCCGAACACCGAACACCGAGCGCAGCCCTATGTCCGATCGTTCCGTCCCGATCAGCGCTGCGCCTGTCAGCCGCCGCTCTGTGCTTCACGCCGCCGCCGGGCTGCTCGCCACGGCCGGGGCCGCGCTGCCGCAGGCCCTGGCTGCGGCCGGGAGCTCTCCCTTCACACTGGGCGTCGCCTCCGGCGATCCGCTGCCGGAGAGCGTGATTCTCTGGACCCGGCTGGCCCCGGACCCGTTCGAGCCGGACGGCGGGATGCCCTCGAAGGCGGTGCCGGTCCAGTGGGAAGTGGCCACAGACGAGCGGATGCGGCGCGTGGTGCGCCAGGGCGCGTCACCCGCGCTGCCGGAGCTGGGGCACTCCGTCCACGTGGACGCCCGGGGCCTGGAGCCGGGCCGCTGGTACTGGTATCGCTTCCGCAGCGGCCCGCACGAAAGCCCGATCGGCCGCACGCGCACCGCACCGGCCGCGGGCGCGGCCGTCACCGCGCTCCGCTTTGCCTTCGCGTCCTGCCAGAACTGGCCCAACGGCTACTTCTCCGCCCTGGGGCGCCTGGCGGAGGAAGACCTGGAGCTGGTCTTTCACCTCGGTGATTACATCTACGAAGCCCCCATCGCCGCCAAGACGAACCGGGCGGAGACCCCCCCGGAGGCCGCGCGGGCAGAGCCGGCAACTCTCGCCACCTACCGCTACCGGCACGCGCTCTATCGCACGGACCCGGACCTCCAGGCGGCGCATCGAGCCTTCCCGTGGGTGGTGGCGTGGGACGATCACGAGGTGGCGGATAACTGGGCGGGGGATCTCGACAAGAACGCGTCCCCGGTGGAGGCGTTCCGCCGCCGGAGGGCCGCCGCGTTCCAGGCGTACTATGAGCACATGCCCCTCCGCCTGCCGCCGCCCGCCGGACCGGACTACCCGATCTATCGCCGCTTTACCTGGGGCCGGCTGGCCGAGTTCAACGTGCTGGATACACGCCAGTATCGCACGGACCAGCCCTGCGGCGACGGACGCAAGCCCCGGTGCCCGGAGACGCTGAGCCCGCGGGCGACGATGCTGGGCAAAGCCCAGGAGGGCTGGCTGTGCGATGGGCTGGACCGCTCCCAGGCTCGGTGGAACGTGCTGGCCCAGCAGATCTTCATGTCCCAGTTCGATGCCGTTCCCGGCCCGGACGCCACTTACGCCATGGATAAGTGGGACGGCTACCTGGCCGCACGGCAGCGGCTCTTCCACTTCCTCGCCGCCCGGCGGCCCGCCAATCCGATCGCCATCGCCGG
>JAJFMS010001162.1:0-2302 GCA_020696885.1 Armatimonadota bacterium
ACCGTGGCGAGTTGGGCGGCGCTGACCGTCTACCTCTGGCTGCCGGTCGCCGCCAACAAGCAGCTTAGCATCTGGGTGTTCGGCGCCTGCTACACGCTGTTCTTCGTGTTCCTGGGAGCGGTAGGCGTGGCGCAGGGCGCCCTGCTGGGAAAGATCATCCCCGCCGGGCACCGCGGCCGCGCGATGGCGATGGGGATGACCATCTCCGGCGGCATCAACGTGGCTGCCATCCTGCTGATCTACCATGTGATCCGCGGCGGCGGCTTCCCGGAGCCCCACAACTACGCGCTGGCATTCACACTCACCGTCACGTTCTTTCTCCTGGCCGGGGTCTCCGTCTTCTTCATCCAGGAGACGCCCTCCGCGTCTCCGAACCGGCGGTTCAACCTGGCCGGCAACCTCCGCTACTCCGTCAAGCTGGCGCGCGAGAACCCCAACCTGGCGCGGCTGATGGTAGTGAACGTGTCGGTGGGTGTGCTCTCCAACATGCTCCAGTTCTACACGATGTACTGGCGCACCGCGGGCACCATGACCGAAGGCGCGCTGATTCTGGCGACGGTGCTGCAGGTGTTCTGGCAGTCCGTCTCCAGCAGCATCTTCGGCCGGGTGGCGGACCGGAAAGGCAACCGCATCATCATCTGCTCGATGCTGTGGATCGAGGCGCTGGTACCGATCTCGGCGCTGGTGCTGGGAGGCTGGGAGCCGTTCCGGGGCCACTGGGGCTGGTACCTGGGGGTCTACGCGCTGGTGGGGATCCGCTTCCCGCTCTTCCAACTCCTGGTGAACTACCTGCTGGAGATCGTCCCGCAGGAAGACCATGCGATGGCACTCGGGGCGGTCACTACGGTTCAGCTCGTCACCGCGCCGGCGCCGCTGCTGTTCGGCGGGATCGCGCAGGCCTGGGGTTTCCCCGCCTCCTTCATCGCCGGGGCGCTGGTGGGCGTATATGGCGCCGTGACCGCGCTCCGCCTCGAGGAGGTGCGGGTGCGCCCCTCCTGAACCGACTATCCGCTACGACTCCCCTCGACCTTCCATTCCCCATGAAGCGCTACTCCCTCAACCTTCCCCCCGCGCTGCCTCGCGGTGGCACCATTGGCATCGTGGCTCCGGCCAGCCCGGGCGCGGAGGACGTCTTCGCGCGCGGCCGGGCCGCGGTGGAAGCCCACGGGTTCCGCACCGTGCTGGGCAACCACCTGTTCGACCGGTATGGGCACCTCGCCGGCCGGGACGAAGACCGTGCTGCGGACCTGCACGCGATGTTCCTGCGCGACGACGTGGACGCGATCCTCTGCGCCCGCGGCGGCAGCGGCTCCATCCGCCTGTTCCGTCACCTGGATTGGGACCTGATCACCGCGCACCCGAAGCCGTTCCTGGGCTACAGCGACATCACCAGCCTGGAGCTGGCGTTCCTGGCCAAGTGCCGGATGCCCAGCTTCTTCGCGCCGATGGTGACCTCGGACTTCGCCCACGATCCCCGGCCGCACTGCATCGACCTGCTCTGGCGCCTGGTCTGCAACCCGGCTCCGGCCGGCGAGATCCTGGATCCGCGCTGCGCCCAGGCCACCACCCTGGTGGGCGGCGTGGCCGAGGGCCCATGCGTCGGCGGCACGCTAGCGCTGATCGCCGCCACGCTGGGAACGCCTTACGAGCCGGACCTGGACGGCTGCGTCTTCTTCCTGGAGGACGTGCACGAGTCGCCCGCGCGCATGGAGCGGTATCTCACGCAGCTCCTGCTCTCCGGAAAACTAGACGACGTGACCGGCTTCCTCATCGGCAATGCACCCTACGATGCGCCCGAGGAAGAGAAGGCACGCTACCTCTCGATCGAGCAGGTGTACGCGGATCTCCTGGCGCCGCTGGGCAAGCCGCTGGTCTACGGCTGGCCCCACGGCCACGATCCCAGCCCGGTAACCCTACCCGTCGGGATTCCGATCCGGCTCGATGCGGACCGGAAAATGGTTACCGTGCTCGAGCCGGCGGTCGCCCCGAGATAATTGCCCGCGAAACACGCGAACGCGAAACGGCGCGAAAGGGAGAGGGCGGGTGAAAGCTGCCTTCGGCTCCCACCGTCATTTGGAGCCCCTCCGCCCTCTCCGCTTCTCACCGTGCTCCCGAGGCGGCGTGGCATCCCGAAGGTTGCGGAGGTACTACCCACGCCCTTCGGTCATTGCGAAGCGCCCACCGCCGCACTCGGGTCACCGCCGTACTCCCGTGGCGCTGTAGCAATCCCGTGGGTTATGTGGTACCGGCTCCGGCACTTCGGCGTTTGGCAGGATCCGTGCACGGTCGGGATTGCCACGGG
>JAJFMS010001162.1:2309-4412 GCA_020696885.1 Armatimonadota bacterium
GCTCTCCCGGCCGGTGCCACGTTTGCTGCGACTGGGGTAAACTACCCGCGGCGCGGCGCATCCCGCTCACCTGTTACTGGAGAACCCCGATGTCCGAAGATCCGGATCCGATCTATAGCGATGGCGTGCAGGTGGGCTGTGCTCCGTTCACGGTAGCACTGACCTTCACCATCTCCCCGCTGCCTAACAAGGGGCCGCAGACGCCAAAGGTGGTAGCGGACGTCCGGATGAGCCCCGAGCACGCCAAGGTGATGGCGATGATCCTGCGCCGCCAGCTCAAGGACTTCGAGCAGCAGCTCGGTAAGCCGGTGCCGGTGCACCCGCAGGTGATGCAGCAGCTCGGTCTCAGCCCGACCGAAGACTGGTAGCCCGGCCTACGCCGGGGCGAAGCGGCGCGTCGGGTCCTCCCCGCCGCCGCTCGGCCACACACTCAGGCCCGTTCACGCTCGGCGCGCTGCTCCTCGGCCCGGGTCTCACGCCGCAGCCGGCGCGCCTGCTGCTTCTTATTGCCGCCCATCGGCCCCGCCCCGCCCCGGAGGTGCGCCACTCGCGCCAGCTCACTCCGGCCGGCCGGCTTCCCGCGATTCCGCCTCATCGACCTTCCCTCGTCTCTCCTGCTCGGTAATTGCCGCCACCGGGCCGGCGCACTCTCTATCGACTGCAGACCTGCTGGTGTATAGTTCCCCGTCGTACCGGCTACCAGTCGCTTTCTTCCGGCATGATAGGCTATAGGGGTTAGTTCTGTAATCAGCCTCTCCGCCCGAGGGCAGTTCCCCCTTCGAGTGACACCCAGATGAGCATCCGGATCCGTCGAGTGGTGGCCGAAGACCGCAGCGAGTGGCTGCGGATGCGCCTGGTGCTCTTTGGCGGCCATGACGAGGCGGAGCACCTCGCCGAGATGGACGGTTTCCTCACCACGCCGGAGGACACCCCGGTCTTTGTGGTCGCCCGGGCTGACGGAAAACTCGGGGGGTTCGTGGAGGCCGGTACTCGCACCTACGCTGAGGGGTGTCACAGCGGCGTGGTCGGCTATATCGAAGGCTGGTACGTCGACCCGGACCTGCGGCAGCAGGGCGTGGGACGACGCCTCATCGAGGCGGTCGAAGAGTGGGCCCGCGGCCGGGGCCTGCAGGAGATGGCGAGCGACTGCCTCCTGGATAACCGCACCAGCGAGCTTGCCCACCTTGCCCTGGGCTACGAAGAGGTGGAGCGGGCGATCCACTTCCGGAAGACCCTGTAACCCACCTGGGACACGAAGATGCTGGACGAACGCACGTTTGAGAACGGTGAGCTGACCGTCGCCTTCGCGGAGGGAGCCGCCCACGGCGCACCGCTCCTGTTCTTACATGGGGTGCTGCGAGGCTGGCGGGACTTCTCCCTCCTGTTCCCCGCCTTCCATGATCGCTGGCACCTCCACGCCATGGACTTCCGCGGCCATGGCGGTTCCGGCCGGGCGGCGGACGGCTACCGGATCATGGACTACGCCCGGGATGCGGCGGCTCTGCTGCGCCGTCTGGATCAGCCGGCCGTGATCTACGGTCACTCGCTGGGGTCCCTGGTGGCCACCGCGGTCGCCGCCGCCGAGCCGGACCGCGTGCGCGCGGTCATCCTGGAGGACCCGCCGTACGACACCCTCGGCCCGGAGATCGCCGGCACGCCGTTCCACGCGCTGTTCTCGGGCATGCGCGCGGCGCGCCTCGCCGGGCACACCTCGGTGCCGGCCCTCGCCGCGGCGCTGGCGGAGATCCGCCTGCCCACGCCGGCCGGTGGGACCGTCCGCCTGGGCGAAGTACGCGACGGCACGCAGCTTCGGCTCAGCGCGCGGTGCCTGCTCTCGCTGGATCCCGCCGTGTTCGATCCACTGCTCGCCGGCCGTTGGTTCGACGGCTACGACGAGGCTCGCATCCTCGGCCGCGTTGCGTGTCCCGTACTGCTGCTTGCCGGCAGCCCGGAGCGAGGCGGCATGCTGGGACCTTCAGCGGCAACCCGCGTGCAGCGACGGCTGGCGGAGTGTATCCGGGTGGACGTACCGGAGGCGGGCCACCTGCTCCACTGGACGCACACCGACACGGTGCTGCGGCTGACAGCCGGGTTCCTGGAGTC
>JAJFMS010000115.1 GCA_020696885.1 Armatimonadota bacterium
ATAACGCCAGCGGAGGAGGTCCAACAGGGCGCGCTGTTCTGTGCGCAGCGGCCAGACCGCCTGGGCGGCCGCTCTACCACCCGGACCGATCGGGGGCCGAAGCACCGCGATCGGATCCGGTTCCACCTGGGAAACCCTCGCCTGCCGCTCAATCGTGGACATCACCGCACCCCGGTGCGCTAAACGGGCGGCCCACCGATCGATCCGGCTCCCCTGATTTGGCGCTTCCAGAGGCTTAATTTCTTCGGAAAGAACCCGAGTGCAAGCCAAAACCGCGCCGCCCACCGGCTGGCGGACCTCGCCACGGTATCCACGGCGGCAGGGTCAGGGTGGAGTCCCCGGCCCGCCAAGCTCGTAGACTTCCAGCCAGAAGCTCCGCAAGAGCATCGGCTCATCCCGCAATCGCTGCGGCGCCCCTGGGGTGATGGCGGCGGTCAGGGGAAGAAAGCCGTGGAGGACCAGCCAGCTCCGGGGGAGGTAGACCACTACCTCCACGATGTGGCCGTCGTAGCTGCGCGTGTTGCACTGCCAGTGCTCGATCGGGCCACGGCTGCTCAGCCGCGTGTCGAGCCGTGAGCGCCACATCATCCGCGAGCGCTCACCACGCCAGGGTGCAAAGAACCGGAGGCCGTAGTGGTACTCGCCGTCCGGGTGACGCTCCGTCGCCAGCGAGGCAGGCTGGACGATCTTGCTTCCGGGCACTACCGGCCATGTCGGGGCGATGTGCCGGCGCAGCCCGCCGCGGTCCACGATCACCCAGGCGATCGCCAGCAACAGCAGTCCCGCCCCTCTTCCGGTGGCGGCCCAGCGACGCAGGACCCATCTGCATCGTGCTAGCAGAACCGCGGAATAGCTCACGTACCCTCGGGTTGCTGTCGCCCCTCAGGGCTCGATTCGCGGTGGGGCTCGAATACCGCGAGCCCCCCGTTAGGGGAGTCGGATGGCTGTAGTCGGCAGCGCCGCCGAGGTGGCGCCACAGGCTATTCGCACCGCCTGGCGCAGCCCGGCCACGTCTTCGTACCCGATGAACAGGCTGTTCCGGTTCCCCAGCACCACCGTGGTCGGGGTCGCCAGGCCCTTCCAGGCTCGCCGCTCCTCGATGGTGACCTGGCCCGGGAACTCCTTGCCCAGCGCGGCGAGCACCTGCTGCTTGAACTCCGAGCACACGTGGCACGTGGGCCGCACGTACACCACGAGCACGGCCTGGCCCCGCGGCACCGCCCGCTTCTCCTCGAAGACGGTGTACGCCGCGATCTTGCCCTGGCGGAGGAAGTCGCTCTGGGAGCGTCCCCGCAGGAAGCGGGTGCCGCCGAACGTGACGGCCGCCATCAGCGGCACCACGATCATCGCCCGCCGGAGGTTGGCACGGTCACCCGCCAGCAGCGCCCCAAACGCCACGAGCGCGCCGGCGGCGGTAACGAGGCAGGCGGGACAAAGGATCCGGTTCTTCAGCAGGAGCCCCAGGAGCATCACGTGCACCCCCGTGGCTGCCAGCACCCCGGAGGCGAGCAGCCAGGGCACCCGCGCCTCCCCGAGCCGCTCCTTGTTGCGGATCGCCCAGATGCCGCCAGCAACGAGCAGGAGCAGGTAAAAGCCGGTCCCCACCGCCGCGAGGTTCAGGTCTCCCGCCAGGCTGGCGGAGCGCAGGCAGGCGCTGCACGCTTCCGTCCCGGCGAGCGCCCAGAGCGACGCGCCCAGCGCCACCGCCATTCCGCCGAACAGGAGCCAGAGGCTCCGTTTGGGACTGTTCATGTACGTGCCTCATCAACGCGAACCTGCGACCAGCACCAGGTGCGCCACATCATTCGGAACGCGGCTTCCAGTTCGCCGGTAAAGCCGGCGCCGTCACAGAGAGGGGACTGCGCCACCTGCTCGCGGAGCGTGGCGCGCAGCTCGCGCAGCCGGGGGAGGTCGCCGGCCAGCGCCACCGCCTTGTCGAAGTAGGCCTCGCGGGTGGGGACAATGAAGTCGGTCAGCCCCACCGCGGTGAGGTGGCTGACTCCCATCCGGCTCACGAAGCGATCTCCCTCCAGGGTGATGGCGGGCACTCCCATCCACAGCCCATCCACCGTGGTGGTGCCGCCGGTATAGGGAAACGGATCCAGCGCGATGTCCACGCCGCCGTACGCCGCCAGGTACTCCACGTGCGGCGACTTCCCGAGGAACGTCAGACGGTCCGCGGTGATGCCGCCCTCGGCGAACCACCGGGTGTAGCGCTCCCGGACGCGGGACGCCGCCAGCGGGCTGCTTTTCAGCACCATCCGGGAGCCCGGCACCGCGCGGAGGATCCGGGACCACAACGCCACGACCTCTGCGGACACCTTGGGGAGATTGTTGAAGCAGCCGAACGTGATCTGCCCCGAGGCGTCCGCCGGGAGCGGCGCGACCTCCGGGGCTCCTTCGGGCGGGGTATAGCAGAGGTAGCAGCGCGGCAGCCGGGCGATGCTCTCCACGTACCACCGATCTGCGTCCGGCGGGCACACCCGCTCATCGGCAATGACGTAGTCGATGGCGCGGATGCCGGTGGTGTCGAAGTACCCCAGCCACATCGCCTGCACCGGCGCCGGCTTCCGTGCGGCGAGCAGAAGGCGGTTCCCGCCGGTATGGCCGGAAAGGTCGACGAGGAGGTCGATCCCATCGCTCCGGACCAGCGCGGCCGCCTCGGCGTCGGTAGTACCCACCAGGGTCCGCCAGTGATCGGCGCGGGCCTGGAGGCGGGAGGTCATCTCGTCGATCCGCGTGCTGTTGGAATAGCAGAAGACCTCGACCTGGCTCTTGTCGTGGTTCAGCAGCACCGTCTCGAGGAAGTAGCCCACCGGGTGCCGGTGAAAGTCCGCCGAGACGTAGCCGATCCGGAGCCGCCGGTCCGGGTCCGGGGTATTGGCGTGCGCCTCGATGCCGGCTTCCAGCGGCCGCGCGTGCCGCTCACCCCAGCGCGCCGCCTCCACGAAGAGCTCCTCGCGCGTGCGCTCCGGCACGTAATGAGACGCAAAGAGCAGTCCGGAGTGGTGGTGCGGAGAGTCGGGGGCCAGTGCCCGGGCCTGGTCGAACGCGCCGATCGCCGCCTCCACGTCCGCCTGGGTCAGGAGCGCGACGCCGAGACTGTTGTGCGAAGTGGCGCGCTCCGGGCCAAGCAGTACGGCGCGGCGCAGCGCCGCTTCCGCCTCTTCAAACCGATCCAGGTCCAGCAGCGCGCCTCCCAGCAGGGCATGCGCTTTAGGGCAGTCCGGAACCAGGTCGAGGGCGCGCTGGAACGAGGCCCGCGCCTCCTCCGGCCGGTGGCGGGCCAGCAGCGTGGCCCCCAGGCTCCGGTGGAAGGCGGCATTGTCGGGCTGGTGGGCTAGTGCCTTCTGGATAAACGCAGCGCCGATGCCCGGTCGGCCGAGGGCGTGCATGATCCGCCCCAGGAGGTTCAGCGTCTCCGCGTGGGCGGGATCGGCTCGCAGGGCCGCGCGGCACAGGTGCTCCGCTTCCGGCAGACGCCCGCTTCGCCACTCTTTGCGGGCCGCGATGAACTGCGCGTCGACGTCGAGAACGGGATTGGTGGTGACCATCATGGCAAGCTCGTTAGCGGGCGGCGACCAGCTCGGGCACGTCGTCCCGCTCCAGCGGAAGATCCAGGGTTCGCTCCGGACCGAACTGCAGCTCGCACAGCTCCCGGTAGAGACCCGGCCGGTGGAGGAGCTCGGCGTGGGTCCCCTGCTGCACGATCTTGCCTTCGTCCAGCACGAGGATCCGGTCCGCCCTGCGGATGGTGGACAGGCGATGCGCGATGACGAACGTGGTCCGGCCGCGGGTCAGTTCGGTGAGGGCAGCCTGGAGGAGGTGCTCCGAGCGGGCGTCGAGGGCCGAGGTGGGCTCGTCGAGAACCAGGATGCGCGGGTTGCGGAGGAGCACCCGGGCAGCCGAGAGCCGCTGCTTTTGCCCTTCGGACAACTGCGCGCCGCGCTCCCCGGTCAGGGTGTCGAGCCCCTTCGGCATCCGCTCGATGAACTCCCAGGCATGGGCGGCGTGGGCCGCGGCGACGATCTCGGCCTCCGTGGCGCCCTCGCGGCCGAACGCGATGTTCTCGCGGATCGTGGCCGCGAACAGGAACGTGTCCTGGAACACGATGCCGATCTGCGAGCGGAGCCCGCGAAGGGTGAACTCACGCACGTCGGTCCCGTCCAGGAGCACCCGTCCGGAGTCAGGATCGTAGAAGCGGGCGATCAGCCCGGCGAGCGTGGTCTTTCCGGCGCCGCTCGGGCCCACCAGGGCCACCAGCTCCCCTGGCCGGGCCACCAGCGAGACGTCGTGCAACACCGGCTGTCCCTGGTGGTAGCTGAAGCTCACGCGGTCGAAGACCACCTCGCCCTGGCAGTCGGCCAGGTCTCGCGCTTCCGGTCGCTCCACCACGCGCGGATCCTCGTCCAGAAAGGCATACACCCGATCCGCGGAGGCCAGTGATTTCTGAATTCCGTTCACCAGCCCGAAGAGGCGGCCCAGGTGGACGTACAGGTAGCTGAACAGCGTGCGGATGGCGAAGAGCGCGCCGAGCGTAGTCTTGCCCTGCGCCACCAGGTAGCCTCCATAGCCCAGTACGGCGAGGGTGACCGCCATGGAGAACAGGCTTTGCCCGGCCTGGAAGCCGGCGTCCATGAAGGTAAGGCGCATCCGCAGCCGCACGGCCTGCTGCAGCGCCGCGACGAACCGCTCCCCCTGGGACTGCTCCTGGCCAAACGCGACCACTTCCCGCACACCCGCCAGGTTCTCCTGGAGCCGCTCCGTGAGCGCGGCCGCCTGCTCTTGAGCACGGCGCATCGCCGGGCGCATCGGCCGGGTGACCACCAGCGCCAGGCCGGCGACGACGGCGGGAACGAACGCCACTACCAGCGCCAGGTGCAGGCTCAGGCCGAACATCAGGACACTGCTGGTGATCAGCACCACGATGGTGGAGATCGCGGTGGTGATGGTGCTTCCAAGCAGGCCGCCCAGCACCGGCGCGTCGTTCTGGAACAGCGCCATGATCTGGCCGCTGTGCTCGCGGTGGGAGAAGGCCAGCGATAACCGCTCGCTCTGGCGGAGCAGTCGATGCTGCAGGTTCAGCCAGATCTGCTCACCCAGGTAGGTGCTCAGCAGGCTGGAGGCGCTGCCGAGCAGCAGACTCAGGATCCAGAGCCCCGCATACTGCGCGCCGAGCAGCGGGAGACGGTCCAACCGATGGGCCAGGATGGCGCCGTCGACTACCTGTTTCTCCACCAGAGGCAGCGCCAGCATCACCAGCGGAGAGACGATCGCCACAATCAGCAGCGGAATGCGAATCGCAGGAAAGTTGAGACTATCGTGCAGCAGGCGGAGGTGTTTTCTCGCAGGCATCTAGTCTCGCAGTTCGTGATTAAGAAGGCGGGCTGGAGGTGACCCGGATCTGGTTAAGGACCCCGTCCGCCTCCAAACCCGACTTTGGATGCCCGCCTAAGGCGGCTGATTCCAGCAACTGGGCAGTTCCGCTGCAAGCCATTTTGGGCCTGCGAGGTTAATCCCACTCCTCCGGGAGGAGCGGTCCGGGTCGCCCCGGACTACCCGCGGGATGGCCGCCTTCTGCCGAGTTACCTAGTGCCCGATCGCTTAGCTTTGCGGCGCGTCGTCGTTGATGCAGGCGCGGCGGGTGATCGTCCGGCCATTTTCCACAAAGGTCGCGGTAGGGCAGTTATTGTTCACGACGTTCAGGCTCGCGTTGAGGTCCGGCAGACTGCCCGCAGTGCCCAGGGTGAGCTCCGCGACCGGACCAAAAACGGTGAGCCCAGGCGTCGACCATGGGGTTTTCACTATTGGTTACCTCTTGACTTGCCCTTTGAGCTCCGCTCTGGATGCGAGTGCATCCAGAGCGGAATGCGGGGCGAGGGGATGCCCCTCATTACTCACGGGGCGTAACTAGCTGACGGACTCGTCATTCACGCACGCGATCCGGGTCGCCACCTGACCGGCGCCGTTAATAAACGTTCCGGTCGGACAGTCGTCGTTCACGACGTTCAGGGAAGCATCCAGGTCCGGCAGAGTGCCGGCGCTTCCGAGCGTGATCTGCTCGACGCGGCCGTACTGAACGACCGAGGGGGTAGTCCACATCTTCATGATTTCTTCACCTCCTTTCCTTTTTGAAATTGAAACTAGTTGTCCCACAGCTAGATGCAGCGAGGACGCAAATTGTGCAAAGCCAGCTTGCCGATCAAGCGAACGAAAGACCCACGGAGCGATCGCGAGGTGCGATCGTCGTCGCGCTCCCCTGGCCGTGGTACGGGGTGGTAAGTCTCGGCCGGGGCAACTCCAGGGCCCGCAGCCAGGTCTCGAGCGCGGCCATCCGCATTACGAAGATCAGATCTTCGCCGCGTTCGCCCGCTCGCATTCGGGTGAGCCGGTCCCAGAACGCTGCCGGATCCACGTAGCCTCGTTCCGCCACCCGAGAAGTCGCGCCGGGCCCGAAGGCCTCCTCGTAAACGTGCCAGTGGCGGCTCAGCTCGTCGTCGAACGCGGACGCGAAGTGGGTGGGCGCCGTCCGTTCTCGAATCACCTCCGGCAGGATGCCGTGCAGGCCGCGCCGGACGATCTGCTTACTGGCCGCGTACAGCTCGTTGCTGTGCGGATGGGGCTCGAATTTCTGCTCCTGGGGAACGGCCAGCAGAAACTCCTGGAGGCGCCGGTCTGCATAGGGGCGGCGCAGCTCCACCGGCCAACCGTCCGCCCGGCGGGGCACCTCCGGGGGCGACAACTGGCGGTATTCTTGCTCGCGGCCCGGGCTGGCGAAGCGCTTCCGCCCCACCTCTTCCAGTGCCTGCTCGCGATAGCGCCGGGTGACGTCCTTCCCAAGCTCCAGCGGCATCCATTCGGGAAGACGGCTCTCCGGTCCATCATCGAAGTAGCGCCGGATGGTCCGGCGGGCCGCGAAACCCTGGATCGCCGTCGGGAGGAGTGGCAGCAAACACATCTGCGTGGCCATTCCGGAGAGAGTCGAGTCGGGGAAGGTGCGGCGGAAACGCCGTAGGTAGCGGCGGAAGTCGCGGAAACGCCCCTGGCGAAGGAGGGAGTCGAAGACCCACCAGGAGCCGCGCACGCAGGCGTCCGCCACGTCCCCGGTAAGGAGCACCCGAACCCCGGCCCTGGCTGCCGACTGGAACAGGAGGTCGCTTTCACTGGTCCTGGCCAGGGGCGACGGTTGAAACCCGTCGGGAGCCAGGCGGAGCCAGCCGAAGAACTCCCCCTGCGGCCGGAAGAACTGCGCGGGAAATCCGTATTTCGCCTGGACGCTTTCGATCAGCGGGCGCTCGCCGCATTCCAGCCCATCGTAGTCCAGGCTGTAGCTGCGAAACCCGTGGTCCCGGGCTTTTCCTTCGCGGAACAGCTCCTGCGCCACGCACACGACGGACGAGGAGTCCAGCCCGCCGCTGAGCATCGCGCCCACGGGACCGGCGCTGCGCAGCCGGGACGAGACGGCCTGGGAGAACACGGCGCGGAAGTGCTCCGCGTACTCTTCGTTGCGGCGATACCGCAGCTCCCGCGGCGCCAGCTCCCAGTACTTCGCGAGGCGGCGGCCCCCCGCCTCGATTACCAGCACATGCGCCGGCGGCAGGGAATGGATCCCGTGGTAGAAGGTGGAGCCCCAATCCTTCTCGTTGCGCAGGAGATTCAACGGGGTCATGAAGCTCCGGAGGTGGTCTTCATCCGGGAGGATCGGCGCGGAGGGGTCCTGAAAGAGCTGGTGGATCTCCGAGGCCGCGGCGAACACCCCGCCCGCATCCCGGTAGTAGAGCGGGCGCTCGCCGCTGGTGTCCCTGGCGCACACGAGCCGGTGCTGCCGGGGGTCCCAGAGCACGAACGCGAAGTCGCCGAGCAGCCGGCCGGGGGCCTTATCGCCCCACTTCTCGTACGCGAACAGCAGGATCTCGGCATCACAGGCGTCGGCGGGTAGCTCCG
>JAJFMS010001163.1 GCA_020696885.1 Armatimonadota bacterium
AACCCGCCCAGGCGGCGCACGCTGACGGTGATCTCCACGGAGCCGCCGGGAGCGAGGTCGACCGCTTCCGCACCGGCCTCGACCTCGAAGTCGGGCGCCTGCGGCGTCGCCTCGAGGCGGTAGACCAGCCGCTCACCGAGTCGGCTCATCCCGGCCTCGCGGATCTGGACCAGGTAGTCGCCATCCGCGGGCGCCGCAAACCAGAGGCGCGGATCGTGGGTGCCGGGGACGCCGTCGTCGTTGGAGGTGAGCACTTTGCCGGACGCGTCGCTCACCGAAAGGGATGCGTCGGTCGGGGAGCCCAGCCGCTCCACCCACCCGTCGAACTGCCACGTCTCACCCTTCTTCAGCGATACGCGGTAGGTGTCCGCATCGCCGGGGGTCAGGAAGCGTCCGTTGAGCACGGCTGGTAGCGCCGCCGCGAGCGCCTGGGCCGGCATGTCGTTCGGCTCGGACTCCATCAACTCCGGGTGGTCGCCCACGCGCAGCGGGACGGTGTTCGTCTGGCGGAGGTCGCCCACCTGGCCGTCGCCGTCTCCCGCCGGGTGGTAGGCGGGGCTCACCAGCGACACGCCGCCGCTGGTGCCGCGGCGACCGCCGGCCGGATAGACCGCTTCGACCAGGGTGCCCGGAGCCAGGGTGAGCCGGTAGACGAACTGCGGCTGCCCCAGGTGGGCGAGGTGGTGGACCTCGGCGGTGTAGCGACCGCTCTTCGGCGCCTTGAAGCCGAGGGCCGGGTCCAGCCCAAACGTGTCCTCGGCGCTCGCCACCACGGCGCCGTCCGGCCCGTAGACGGTAAGCGAGGCGTCGAGCTGCTTCTCGGTGACGTCGGAAGGCGGGTTGCCGAACTGCCCCACGAAGATGTTGGTATCGATCGGGCCACCCAGCCGCGCCGCCATTACCTCGGCGTAGAAGCGCTGCCCGGCCCGGAGCTCGAAGCTGAACCGATCCGTGTCCCCGTGCGGGTGAAGCCGGCCGTTGACCGTTACCGGAAGCTCCACCGGCTCGGCGGCACGCGCGTTGATCCCCGGCTCCTTCTCGATCCGCTCCGGGTACTCGCCCACCACGAACCCGCGGCTGCCGGTGCCGCCGTTGGTGGTTGCCACGCGCCACGGCACCACGCCCAGCGCCGCATCCGGCGCCAGGGTGAGCGAAACCTTCCGCTCCCGCGTCTGCTTCGCAGCCTCGATCCCCTTCGTGGGGCGCAGGTGGAAGTCCGAGACGGAGGCGATGTTCTCGCCGAACACCGTCACCGCCACCTGCGTGCCGCGCTGCCCCCCGGCCGGGAACAGGTACGCATTCGCCGGCTCACTCGCCTGCCCCCACGCCGCCGAGCCCGATAACAGGAAAGCGATGGGCAGAGTTGCCCGCGAAACACGTGCGAGGAGATCAGGGAGAATTGCCCGCGAAACACGCGAAAAAGCGCGAAAATGGGACACACGCGGAAGGACGAGGGAATTGGGGGAGTTGCCCGCGAAACACGCGGAAGGACGCGAAAAGGAGGCTGGAGAGGCCACGGGATCAGCGGTTAGATCCGAGGAAGAGCACGCGGTACGAGGCGCCCTATTGGAGCATTCGGCTCCGACAACACCGTCTCCGGATCTCCGCCACGCCATCATCCTGTAAATCCTGTTCATCCTGTCCAAAACTTCCCCCGGCTTCCCTGTCCGTGCCCCTCCACGCTTGCCCCCGGCGGCCATTGCCGGACACTATCTCCGGACCCCTTCTCGCGCTTCTTCGCGTGTTTCGCGGGCAAATGCTTCTACAGGAGCTCGCGGATCGGCTCGCCGTCGCTGACGATCTGGACCGGGCGGCCGAGCGGGGTCTCCACGATCATGCGGTGGTCCACGCCCAGGCAGCGGTAGACGGTGGCGGCGAGGTCCTCCGGGCTGATCGGGCGCTCCGTCGGGTACTCGCCGGCGGCGTCCGTCGCGCCGACGACCACCCCGTTCTTGATGCCGCCGCCGGCGATGAAGACAGAGGCGACCTGCGGCCAGTGGTCCCGGCCCACTTCCTTGTTGATCTTGGCCGTGCGGCCGAACTCCCCGAACGCCAGCACCAGCGTGCTGTCCAGCATGCCGCGGTCCGAGAGGTCCCGGACCAGGGCGCTCAGGCCCGCGTCCATCTCCGGCAGCAGGTCGTCCTTCAGCGTCTGGAAGATGGTGGTGTGGTTGTCCCAGCCGGCGTGCTCGATGGAGACGAACCGGCAGCCGGACTCCACCATCCGCCGCGCCAGGAGGCAGCTCTGGCCGAAAGTGGTGCGGCTGTACTCATCGCGGATCTTGGGCGTCTCGCTGTTCAGGTCGAACGCCTTCTGCGCGGCCGGGCTGGTCACCAGGTCGTAGGCCTTGGAATAGAACGTGTCGAGCGCGGCCACTTTCGGGTTCGGCTTCACGAGCTGGCTGCGCCCGCCCGCGTCCAGGGCCGCGCGGAGCCGGCGGCGCTCGTCCTGCCGGGCCTCTTCCACGCCCGGAGCGGAGCGGAGGTCCCGCACGCTGAAGCTGGGGGACGCCGGATCGCTCTCAATGACGAACGGCATGTACGACGGCCCGAGGAACGCAGGGCCGCCGTAGGTGAGCAGCGTCGGGATACCGATGTACGGCGGCAGGTCCCGCCGGACCCCCTTGGCGCGGGAGACCACGGACCCGATAAACGGGTGCTGGTTGTTCGGGCGGTTGAGCCCTTCCTGGAAGCCCGCGGTCGGGTTCTTCCCGGTACACATGTAGTGCGCGCCGCTGACTGAGCGCAGGATGGAGTACTTGTCCGTCACCTTCGCCAGCTTCGGCAGGTGCTCGGAAATCCGGATGCCGTCCACGTTGGTGGAGATCGCCTTGAACTCGCCGCGCGTCTCCGGCGGACCGTCCGGCTTCATGTCGAACGTCTCGAGCTGGCTGGGACCGCCGGTCTGGAACACCAGGATGCAGTTGACGTCCCGCTTCGGCGCTGCCTGGGCCGCCTGCATCCGCAGCAGGTCCGGCAGCGACAGCCCCAGCGCGGACAGCACCCCCACCCGCAGCGCGTCTCTGCGCGTCAGCCCGTCACAATATCGGTCCATTTCGACCTCCCCGGAGTTCCGGATTACTTAACCACCAAGACACGAGGACACAAAGGGTGAGTTGGGTCAGGCGTGACGGGCGCGAAATTGCGCACTCACCCAGCCTGATCCATCCCGTCACTCTGCGCACTCCCATACGGGCAAGCTCGCGTCTCCGCGGTTAACCTTAATGATTGAAAACGAATTCCACCGTATTGAGCAGCGCCCAGAGGATGTCCTCGGTGGCCTGGGTGCGGTCCCGGCCGGCACGCTCCAGCGCCGCCACGGAATCGTCCTGCTCCTTCGCGGTCGGGTAGCGCGCGAACGTGGCCAGGAATAGCTCATCCACCACCTGCTTCGCGGTGCGGTCACTCTCCGCCAGGGCCCGCGCGCGGCCGCGGCGGTCGGAGATCTGGTGCTGGATCTCCGGCGCGTTCATCAGGTGCAGCACCTGCACGATGCTCGGCTCC
>JAJFMS010000116.1 GCA_020696885.1 Armatimonadota bacterium
GCTCTGGCACGGTTCGGGAGGCCGAGGAGGCCGCTCCTCCGGGAAGCTTGACCGGCGTACAGTCTCGTCCCTATAATCAGGCTAGCGATCCTGCCTCCGTAGCTCAGGGGATAGAGCGCCTCCGTCCTAAGGAGGGCGTCAGCGGTTCGAATCCGTTCGGGGGCGTCCGTTTCGAGCTCGTTTCCTCCTCAGGTCCCCAGCGAACCTATGCTGGCACGTCCTGTGGATGGACGACCGTGATCTCCGCGTAGCGCGTGAAATCCGCCACGTTGAAGGTCAGCACGTGCGTGACGCCGTGGGCGATCGGGGACAGAAAAGCCATCGTGACCTGATCGATGCAAGGAACCGAACCTGTAACAGGATTCTGGAACGGGAGAAGGATTACCGAGAGATCTCCATGGTGATCGTGCAGGTTAGCGTTGGCTTCGGAGGCCTGCTGCTCGGCCTCGTTGGTCTCGCGCTGTCACTGCTCGTGCCTCTCCTGATCCACTGAGGCCCATCCCTTCAGGACCGGGCTCTAGGCTCCGCCCCGGGCCACCTCGGCAAACGACGCCTGCGGGTAACGACCCCTTGCGCGGATGCTCCCGGATCCGGGCAACGGTCGACAGCGGGGCGCCCGACACCGGCAGGGCCGATAATCGTGGACCAGGACGCACCGGACGCACAGCACAGCATCGCGAAACCGCTCACCAAGCCGACTGCGCGTGCGCTAACAACTCAGACCTCCAGCGGGACCCCTTGCTGCAGCATCGCGTCCCGGGAGCTTCGCGCTCCGAAGGCGCCGAGCACCCGGGCGAACTGCGCGCCGGCCTCGGCGGGCCGGAACTCGCGCCGCATCCGCGCCCGGCCGGAGGCGCCCATCTCGCGGGCTCTGTGCGGGTCGCCCAGAAGCGCGCCGAGCTGCTCCGCCAGGTCGGTCACGTCCCCGGGGGCGGCCATGAGCCCGGTCACGCCGTGCTCCACAATCTCCCGCGGTCCCCCTTCCGCATAGGCCACCACCGGCACGCCGGCGGCGGAAGCCTCCAGCACCGCGAGCCCGCACGGCTCCCGGCGCGAGGGGTGGACGAAGACGTCTAGCGCGGAGAGGATCCGGGGAACGTCGCTGCGGCGGCCCAGGAAGTGCGCCGCGTGCTCGATCCGCAGCTCCGCGGCGAGCTTCCGGAGGCCCGCGGCGAAGCCCGGATGCCAGGGGGTCTCGTCCCCCACTATCAGCAGCCGGGCCTCCGGGTAGCGCACGAGTACCAGCGCAAACGCCGCCAGCGTATCCGCCTGGCCCTTCTCCGGGTCCAGGCGCGCCACGATGCCTACCAGCGGCGCCGTGGGTGAGATCCCCAGCTCCTGGCGCAGCTCGGCGCCCTGCCCCGGCACCGCGGACGGAACGGTAATGGTGTTCCGGATGGTGGTGAGGCGGTGGGCCGGGACCCCGCAGCGCTTCGCCTCTTCGCGGATGAAGTCGCTGATCGCGATGACGTGATTGCACGACTGCAGGCGGCTCAGGATCGGGGCGTGGAGCCACGGACCGACCGTGTAGTGGAGGTGCACTACCTGCGGCTTCCGCAGTCGCCTCGCAATGTAGGTGGCGGCCTGGCAGTCCCAGAGCTGCTGGCAGGAGTAGATCACATCCGGATCGACGCGCCGCGCCAGGGCCACCGCGCGCGGGAGCGACGCCAGGAAGCGCATCCTGCCGGTCACCCGCTCTCGCAGGGAGCGCCCGGCGGCCACGGAGCGCCAACCGAAGTCCATCGGCAGCACGCGAGCCCGGCTGGCGGCCTCGAAGCGCTGGACCGTCTCCGTATCGCCGGGAGAACGGTGGAACAGCACGTGCGCCTCGACCTCACGGCGCTCCGTCCAGGCCAGCAGTTCCGCAAACACGCGCGCTTCCGGTGAGAAGCCGTTGGCAATCTGGATCCCCAGCACTCGCACGTCGGATGCCATCAGTCACCTCCTGCGCCCGGCGGCGAGGTCGTCTCGCTCAGCGAGAGGCCAGCACGGCCGCCGCGGGGGCCGGGCTCTCCGTCCGGGTGCGAGTGTTCAGGAACGGCCGTTCGAAGGCCAGGTGGAACAGGTAGGAGAGCCCCACGATCAACGGGATACTCACAGCAAGCAGCAGGAACATCCGCTCCGTGGGCAAGTGGAAGAGCCCGTTATAGAGGAGGTAGAGCCCGTGCAGGGCCGGGGCGTGGACCAGGTACAGGCTGTAGGAGAACGCCCCCACGCCCACCAGCGGCTTCCAGGAGAGGAGCCGCGTAATCCAGTGCGCCTGCTTCTCCGCGTCCTGCAGCGATGCCACGAGCAGCAGCGCGGTGGCCGCGCCGGTCAGCGTGTCCATGACGATCAGGTGGCCGTTGAAGAAGTCTTTGCCCTTCGCCACGATGGTCAGCGCTACCACCCCGAACAGCACATACGCGCCGCCTCGTGCCCAGCCGGCCCCGAGTGGCTGCGGTTTGCCGCACTGCTGCGCGGCCAGTACCCCCATGCAGAAGAGGCTGAGGTACCACGGCAGCGCGGAAGCCAGGGCTCCGCCGAACCCGAACGTCAGCACGACCCCGAGCAACACGGTCCATCCGAGCGTCAAGAGCGCCCCGAAGCGGCGCAAGGAAACCACCAGCGCCGGCATCAGCAGATAGATCTGGCATTCCGTGGCGATCGACCAGAGCGGGTAGTTGATCGCGCCGCCGGGGATCTGCAGCGGCAGGTTATGCACCAGCAGGCCATGCGCCACGAGCTGCTGCGCCGTGAGTGGCAGGCTGTTGTCCCAGACCGTGCCGGTCACGCGGCCGGCCACCGTGACGATGAACAGCGCGGACAGCGCCACGGCGGCGTAGTACGGCGGGAGGATCCGCCGGACGCGCCGCCAGTAGAAGCCGGAAACACTCTGAATGACCCCGCCCTTCCGGGTGAGGGGCAGCATCAGGCAGAAGCCGGAGACCACGATGAACACGTCCACCGCCAGGTGACCGTAGCTAAGTCCCAGCTTGTTCATCAGCCGGCTGGCGTAGAAGCCGTTCGACGGCTCGTACCATGCATGGCAGAGCACCACGAACAGGGCCGCCAGCGCGCGGAGGCCGTCGATGAAGCCCAGGTGAAAGCGCGGGGCGGCGTCCGGTTGGGGTGTCGCTTGCTTTAGCATCGGCGTGCGGCAAACCTCAGCGATCGTGCCGGAAGCCCGGCTCACTGTGAGAGCACGGACCAGCCGCGCCGCCGCATCCGGGTTCGCACCCGCTCTGGGTCGAGGGTGGCCAGGTAGTCGCGGCCGTGCTGGGCGCCCCCGCCGGTAGCGGCTCCCAGAAACGGGCCCGACATGCCGGCCCGAATGCTGAGGATCCGATACCCCAGCTCCTCGAGGTGGTCCGTTACCGGAGAGGGATAGCCGGCGTGGTCTTCAAAGAGGATGTCGCGCGGCTGGTGGCGCTCGAAGAAGGTGGTGGCGCCTTTCAGCACGCTGATCTCGTGCCCCTCGACGTCCATCTTGATCACGGAGATCGGCGAGAACCCGTCGGAGAGCGCGTCGAGCGTGGTGGTGGTCACCGAATGCTGTTCGAACTCATCCCCCGGCATGGCCGCGTCCGTATCCATGAGGTGCGCGATCCCCCGGTTCCCCTGGAACCCGGCGGGAAGGCTCAAGGTCATCGTCGCGATCCGGTCCGAGAGTGCCAGGTTGAACAGCGTCAGGCGCCCGGTGCCCGGAGTCCGGCTCCACACGGCGGCGTTCTCGGCGAGCTCGGTGAATACGGACGGGTGCGGCTCGAAGCAGGACACGCTGCCGGTGGAGCCCACCCGGGCCGCCAGCAGGCTGGCCATCTGGCCGATGTTGCTCCCGATGTCCAGGGCGTGCTCGCCCGGGTCGGTGAGGCGCCAGAGCACTTCGCAGACGCAGATCTCGAAGATCCCCAGCTTCCAGATCTCCCGGCCGATCACCTCATCCGGATGATAGCGGATCGGCAGGCCCCAGGGCAGCCGCGACTCGGCGCTGGCGGGCGGCGCCGACGAACGCATCAGGCGCAGGATCAGTTGGGAGGGACGCAGCACGCACTCCGGGCGCAGGAACCCGGGGAGGCGGTCGGGGCTGATAATCATCTCGGTCTCCGTTGAGCGCGGGGCCGGCAATCCGGGAGCGGGCTCGCGCAGCCGCCAGGGCGGTCGAATAGGGGTGCGGGGGAAGAATCCCGGCTCAGCGATCGCTGCGGACCATCACGCAGTCCATCTCGGACAGCCGCAGCTGCGGATCGCGATAGCCGGCGAACATGGCGGACAGCTCGAAGCCGGCGCCGCGGAACTCTTCCAGGGCGGAGACCCAGCTCGTGCTCATCTCCTCATACAGAGGCTGCAGTGTGAGCTCGGACTGGAGCGCCACGATCTGCGGCAGACAGGCCTTCGCGCCCCGGATGACCTCCAGGTCGAACCCCTGGGTGTCCATCTTCAGGTAGACGCGCGGCTCCGTCAGCATCCCGGTCGCCTCGGCGAAGACCTCGTCCAGGGTGCGGATCTGCACCGTCTCGGTGCGCTCCGCGGCGATGTCCGGGTTGGTCTCCAGCCCGTAGGCGCTGGGGCTCAGGAAGGACGAGTAGCTGGTGCCGGTGCCCACGTTGATCTCCGCGGTCCCGGCACTGCTGCCCAGGGCGAAGGGGTAGGTGGTCCAGGTAGGATCGCCGGCACTGGCGGAGCGGAGGATCTGGTAGCTCGCGCTCACCGGCTCGAACGACGCGATGGCACCGCGATAGTTGTTGTTGCGGAGGAGGATGCCGTAATCGCCGTGCCGGGCGCCCACGTCGAGCACGCAGTTGATGCCGTACCGCTCGAATAGCATCCAGAGGAAGGTATCGAGGGAGAGGTCCGGGTCGTACTGCCGCAGCTCCCACCCAGCCGGCCGCAATAACTGCCTTACTCCGCACTTGACCAGACTCTTCACGCTCATCTTCCTTCTCTGCAGCCCATCCGCCAGCGCCGCACGGCCACGTGAAGCAAGCTTCACTCCCGGCGGCGAGGGTGCAAGTGCGTTCGGTGTTCGGTGTTCGGTGTTCGGGCGGCTGGCTCCCATTCGACATGCGCAGTTCGTAACTCGCACTTCCCGTGGGTGTTCAGGTGTTGGACGGCGCGGCGTTCGGGAGTGCGGGGGAGGTGGTGCCGGCTGCGAGCCCGCCTTCCACCGCAGGCTTGCCCGCTGCTGGGGCCGCGGCGCGGCGGTTGCGGTTGATGAACGGCAGCTCGAACACCCGGTGGAAGCCGTAGGAGAGGGCGATCACCAGCGGCATCCCGACGAGGAGCTGCACGGCGAGCGTCAGGTCGTCGGAGAGGTGCAGGGTCTGCAGCACACGCAGCATCCCCTTCTGGATCGGCTGATGGACCAGGTAGAGGCTGTAGGAAAAGCCGCCCAGCCCGGCCAGCAGCGGAGACTGGAGCACGCGTACCAGCGCGGGGGCCTTGCCGTCCTGGCTAGCGCCGGCGTGCATCGTGCAGTAGGCGATCAGCCCGGCGGCCGCGAACCCCACGAACACGTCCACCAGCCAGAGCGGCACCGCGTGCGGGGGTAGGCTGCAGAGACCGATCACCGCGACTAATGCCGCCAGGCTGACTCCAGCGGTCGCCAGCCGGCCCGCGGCGCGGCGGGGTGTGCCCAGGGCATAATCGGCGGCGGCCATGCCCTGCGCGAAGAGGCCCACGTACCACGGCCCCGCCCACCAGAAGCTCCGTTCTTCGGGAAGGAGGAGCACCGGCGCCAGGCCCAGCCCCAGGCCGAAGATCACCACGCCGGTGCGGCCGAGCCGCCGCCACACCGGCAGCAGGAAGAGCGGGAACAGGAAGTAGATCTGCCATTCCGTGGCGACGGTCCACAGCGGGGCGTTGATACTGTGCGCCCAGACGAAGTCCAGGTTGTGCACCATGAACAGGTGCGAGAGCACCGTGCCCAGCGTGAGCTCGGACTGGATCTCCCCCCCGCGGACCGCGCCGGTGCCGCGGAGGAACAGACCGATGGCCAGTAACGCCACGGAGAACAGGAAGGCGGCGTAGTACGGCGGCAGGATGCGCCAGGCGCGCCGCCGGAGGTAGTCGGCGATGCCCCGGGGTAGCTGGCCCCGGCCGGAGCTCACCACCGGCAGCATCAGGCAGAATCCGGAGAGGACGATGAACACGCCTACCGCCAGGTGCCCGAACCGGAAGCAGTCCGCCACCGCCCGCAGTGGCGGCGCGAACGAGGAACTCGGGACGAACGACGAGGCGTGGAAGATCGCCACGTACAGCGCGGCGAGCCCGCGGATACCGTCGAGGAAGAGCAGGTGCGGACGTGCTTTCGCTGGCGGTGGGGCCGAGGTTACAGGTGGTTCCGGGCTCGGACACAGGGATGGTGGCATGGGATCTCCTTTCACAGACGGCGACTATGGCGGGGTCACCCCCGGCCCTAGCCGGCACCACCAACCCTCCCGCGAGGTGGGCCTGCGCTTCGCCCTTTCACGTCCCAGCAAAAGACGCTGGGACTAACGGGCGGCTTGGCATCCGTGTTCAAGATTTGGAACCCGCGTTTGGGAGGACGGCTCGTGTTCGGTGCGGCGGTTAACGGGTTGGTGGTGCCGCCGTCGAGCCGCCACCCAGGGGGTGCCCGGCCGATCTCGGGGGCTTCACAGGGGCGCCGCCCCGGCGCCGAGTGATCTGTGCTCCCGACATCGACACTTGATTCGATTGCGATGACTTTTCTGTCTAGCGACCGGCTAGGAACGCGATCAACCCTACGCGCGGCGCGCTTTCCGGCTGCTGGTCGAGTGGTGCGGTCGGCTGCTGCCGGCCGTGTGCTTGAGGATCTCCAGCAGGCGGCCGTAGTTGGTGCGGGCGTCGAAGCGCTCCAGCGCCGCCTCGCGGGCGGCGGCCCCGAACTGGGCTCGCCGGACCGGGTCCTCTGCCAGCGTCCGGATCGCCTCGGCCATCGCCGGCGCGTCGTCCGGCGAGATTACCAGGCCGGTCTCTCCATGCACCACCGCTTCCGCCAGGGCGCCAACCCGGGTGGTGATCACCGGTAGACCGGCGGCCAGGGCTTCCATCACGGCCAGCGGGAGGCAGTCGGCTCGGGTGGGGAAAACAAACAGGTCCGCCTCGGCGAACAGCCGGAGCAGCGCCTCGGAGTTGGCCGTGATGCCGTGGTGGACCGTCACTCCCGGCACGCCCTCCGCCACGCCCTGCGTGCCGGTCACCAGGTGCAGGTGTGCCCCGAGCGAGCGGGGCAGCAACTGGAACGCCTCCAGGAGCGTGTCGCCGCCCTTGCGCTGGAAGTCGCCGCCCACGAAGAGGATGTTCAGACCCCCACCCCGGCGCTCGGTGCGGTCGGGGAAACGCCAGCGATCGGTATCAATGCCCGGGGGGATCACGGTCACCTTTTCCGGGACGACGCCGTAGTCGGCCACCAGGGAGGCCTTCGCCCACTCGGACCAGCAGACCAGGTGCGCGGCGTTCGCGAACGCCTGGCGGTTGAGGCGCCATTTCAGCCGCTCCACGCGGGAATCCGCACTGGGGGTGTGACCGTAATGCGCCCCGAGCGCGTCGTACTGCAGCGGGGTGGCGTCCAGGGAGATCACGGACGGCACGCGGCGCATGATGTTGGCGGACAGCAGCGAGGTGACCTGGGTGTGGAAGAGCGCGCCGTCCAGGGAGGCGGTCCGCCGGCGAAGCCCGAGATACGCCCCCAGTGAAGCCCGGAGGGACCAGTTAGAGCGCACGCCGGGCAGGCCCGCCCACCAGCCCGGGGTGCGGTGGTACGGCAGATCGATATACGACGGCCGCACGCTCCGGTCGCGCGCGAGCACCGCCTTGAGGTTATCCGCGTGGGTGACGTGCCCCAGGGAGTACTCCATCGCCAGGCCCAATCTCATCGACGCTCACCACCGCTTTCCACCAGCTTCGGCCGTCCGGGAAGGCCTGCCGATCCGGGTACCACCTGCTTCATCGCGTCCA
>JAJFMS010000117.1 GCA_020696885.1 Armatimonadota bacterium
TTCCTCAGGTTCGAGGCGGCTTGAGATGATCCCAAAATCTTTTTTTCGGGGAGTAGTGGAGTGTGGAGTAGTGGGCTGTCGGTGCCCGTACGGGCTCCTTCCCCGTCACTCCCACACTCCACTACTCCATCACTCCCAAACCGCGCGGACCGCACTCCAGCGTTTCTTTGCCTACCCTGATCGTGGATCGCACCTCCCGACGCCCGTACGGGAGGCGTTTGCACGCTCCGGCTGGAACGGGTAGCGTAACGCTCCCGGTCCCGAAGAACCTTCGGAGACCCCCGCCCGGTCCGCAGTCGATGAGTGAAGTTGAGCCGGAAGCCCGTCGCCCGGTCCGCCTGGGGGACGAGCAGTTTCGCCTGCTACTGGAAGCGGTGCAGGATTACGCCATCTGCCTGCTCGACTCGGCCGGCAGCGTCGCCAGTTGGAACCCGGGCGCGGCGCGGCTCAAGGGCTACGCCGCGGAGGAGATCATCGGAGAGCACGTCAGCCGGTTCTACACCCCGGAAGACATCCACCGCGGCCATCCGGAAGAAGAGCTGCGCGCGGCGCTCGAAACCGGACGCCATGCCGAGGAAGGCTGGCGCGTCCGCAAAGACGGCTCCCGGTTCTGGGCTCACGTGGTCATCACCCCCGTCTACGATGCTGGGGAGCACGTAGGCTATGCCAAGGTAACCCGAGATCTTACCGAGCGGCGGCAAGCACAGGACGCGGCGCGGCGGCTAACCCTGGCGGAGGCGGCCCGCGCGGACGCGGAGCGTGCCGCGGAGACGCTGCGGCGCCTCCAATCGATCAGCGAAGCGGCGCTGTCCCACGCGGAGCTGGACGACCTGCTGCGGGAGCTATTGCAGCGGCTCCGGGAGCTGTTCCAGGCGGACACCGCCGTCATTCTGCTCCGGGATGGAGACTGGCTATCACTCCGCGCCGGCTCAGGGGTGGACCTGGCGGTGATGGGTGCGGCGCCGATTGCGGTGGGCGCGGGCTTTGCGGGGCGGGTCGCGGCGGAAGGGCGGCCGGTGATCCTCTCCACGGTCGTCCAGTCGGACCTCGCCCGGCCGGGGCTCTGGGAGCAAGGCATCCGCTCACTGCTGGGGGTGCCACTCCTTGTAGCCGGGAGGGTCACCGGCGTGCTCCACGTGGGGATGCGTCGACATCGCGACTTCTCCGAAGAGGATGCTACCTTCCTGCAGTTGGCGGCCGACCGAGCCGCGCTGGCCATCCAGAACGCCCAGTTCTTCCGCGAAGCCCGCGAGGCCGCTGAGCGACTCTTCCTGCTTGCTCACGCTTCCACGTCGCTCTTGCCGGTAGTCGATTCGTCCCGCACGCTTCCCACGCTGCTCTCCCTGGCACAGCAACTGCTGCACGCGGATGCCTACGCCGTCTGGCGCGAGGACCGGCGCGATGGCTCCTGGAGCGTGGTGGCCCAGTCCGGCCTCTCTGCGGGCTATCCCATGACGGCGCGGTCCGGCGCGCCGCTGCCGGACCGCCCATTCGTGATCTCGGACATCGGGACGGCGGAGATGCCGGAGGATCGACGGGCAGCCATGCGTGCGGAAGGGATCCGCACCTTCCTCTGCTGCCCGCTGCGGATGGGCCGGGAGCGGTCCGGCAGCATCGTCTTCTACCGGCGGGACCACGAGCCGTTCGGGGAGCCGGATCTCCAGGTGGCCTCCGCGTTGGGCAGCCTGGCCGGTGCCGCCGTCACCACTACGGAGCTAGGCGACGAGCAGCGCCGCCTCCAGGTCGAGACGGAGCAGTCTCGCCAGCGGCTCGCCTTCCTGGCGGAAGCCAGCCGTATCCTGGCCTCCTCGCTGGACTACGAGGAGACCCTGAAAGGAGTGGCTGATCTCCTGGTTCCACACCTGGCGGACTGGTGCACGGTTCACCTGCTGGGTCCGGACGGCACCGCCCGTGTGGTGGCCGTGTCCCACTCCGACCCTTCCAAGCTGGAGTGGGCGCTGCAGCTCCCCAAGCGGCCCTACGAGCCCGAGATGCCCCGGGGCGTGCCCCAGGTCCTCCGCACCGGCAAGCCGGAGCTGCGCCCGGTGGTCACGGACGCGATGCTGGTTCAGGACGCGCGGGATCCCGCGGAGCTGGAGATCTTGCGGCAAGTCGGGTTCAGCTCCACGATGATCGTGCCGCTCCGGGCGCGCGACCGGACCTTCGGCGCCCTATCGCTGATCGCGGCCGAATCCGGAGCGCACTACGACGAGGCTGCCCTCGCCTTCGCGGAGGACCTCGCCCGGCGCGCCGCCGATGCGATCGATAACGCGCTGCTCTACCAGGAAGCCCAGTCCGCACTGGAGTCGGCGCGGCGCAACGCGGCCCGGGCCCGACGGCTGATGGAGTCGAACATCATCGGCATCCAGGTAGGGCGGCTGGGCGGCGCCATCGCCGAAGCGAACGATGCATTCCTGGAGCTGGCCGGACGCCTCCGCTCCGAGCTGCGTGCCGGGGACCTGGCCTGGGATCGCCTGATCGCCCCTGACTGCCGGCGGACCGAGCTACTGGCTCGCGAGCAGCTCCGCGCCGGCGGCGTGTGCGCGCCGTATGAAACGGAGCTCATCCGCCCGGACGGGCTCCGCGTTCCGGTGCTGGTCGGTGCCGCCCGCTTCGAGGACGAGCCGGACGAAGCCGTCACCTTCGTGCTGGATCTCTCGGAGCGCCGCCGCCTGGAGGAGGGCGTCCGGTTCGCAATGGAGCACGCCCACTGCCTGCTGTGGCACGCCTACGTGGACGCGCCGCAGCCACCGGCAAGCGACTCCTTCACCTGGGACCTGCACTTCTTCGACGAGCAGGCGGCACAGCGGTTCCTTCCGCTCACCCGGCTGCCGGGGGAGACCTACGCGGAGGCCCTCATCCGGAGCAAGCCGGAGGACGATCGGGAGCAGGGCGATCGCATCGCCCGGGCTGCCTTCGCGGAGAACCGGCGCGGCTACGACCAGGAATACCGCTGTCGCCGGGCGGACGGGGAGATCCGCTGGCTGCACGAGCGGACCCACCTGGCGCGGATCAGCGCCACTCGGTGGCGGGCTGTAGGCGTCTGCACAGATAGCACGGAACGTAAGCGGCTGGAACAGGAGCTCCGCGACCGGGTGAGGGAGCTGGCGGAGGAAGACCAGCGCAAGGACGAGTTCCTGGCGATGCTGGCGCATGAGCTGCGCAACCCCCTCGGCGCGGTCAGCAACGCGGTCCACCTGCTCCAGCAGCCGGTCCAGTCGCCGGAACAGCGCACACGCGCCCTGGAGGTGTTGAAGCGGCAGGTCACGCACCAGACCCGCCTGGTGGAGGACCTGCTGGACGTCTCCCGCATCGAGCGCGGACTGGTCGAGCTGCGCGCGGCCCCGTTGGACCTGGTCGCCCTGGTCCGCGATGCGGTGGAAGACTGGCGCCAGCCGCTGGAGCGGGAGCGACTGGTCCTCACCGCCACGCTTCCCGAGGAGCCGGTCTATGTGCAGGGAGATGCGACTCGTCTGACACAGGTGCTGGGGAATCTGCTGAGCAACGCGGGCAAGTTCACCGAAGCCGGCGGCACGATCTCCGTCGACCTGCACATCGAGGCGCAGGGGCAGCCGATACCGCTGGCAAGGCTGCGTGTTCGGGACACCGGCACCGGCATCGACTCCGAGCTCCTCCCCCGGATCTTCGAGTCGTTCACCCAGTCGGACCGGTCTCTCGCCCGCAGCCGTGGCGGCTTGGGCCTGGGGCTGGCCATCGTGAAGGGCCTGATCGAGCTGCACGGCGGCACGGTAACCGCGGCGAGTGAGGGCGCCTCCCACGGTGCCGAGATCGAGGTCCGCCTGCCGCTCCTCCAACAGGCCGCTGCACCGCCGCCCGCAGCGCCGCCACCCTCCGCCGTGCCGGTGGGCTTGCGGATCCTGGTGGTGGAAGACAACCGGGACGCCGCCGAGACGCTGGCGGAGATCCTGGAGTTGGACGGCCACAAAGTGGAAGTGGCCTTTTCCGGACCGGCCGGGGTCGAAGCCGCGCGTCGCCTCCGGCCGGACGTGGTGCTCTGCGACATCGGGCTTCCAGGAATGGACGGCTATCAGGTAGCCGCCTCCCTGCGCGCCGACCCCGCGCTCGCCGGGATGCGCCTCATCGCTGTCACCGGCTACGGGCAGGACGAAGACCGGCGCCGCACCCGGGAGGCGGGTTTCGATGCCCATCTCACCAAGCCGGTGGAGATCCCCGCGCTGCAGCGGGTTCTGGAGCAGCGGTAGTCGAAGTTCGGGGCGAGAATACGATGCGCTTGACGATTATTACCGGGATCAGCACGCTGGGGCTCGCCGGGGTGGCGGCGGCCTACGCACCGCCCGCCGTGCCGCCGCAGGCGGGCTACTTCGATCGCCAGGTCCGGCCGATCCTCGCCCGGCGCTGCTTCGGCTGCCACTCGGCCCAGGCCGGCCGGCCCCAGGGCGGGCTGCGCCTGGACCACGCGGCCGGCTGGCTTCAAGGCGGCGCCACGGGACCCGCGCTGAAAGCCGGCAGCCCGGACGCCAGTCTGCTCATGAAAGCGGTCCGGCACGAGGCCGGGGTCTCCCCCATGCCGCCGTCCGGCAAGCTCCCCGAAAGCGAGGTCGCCATCCTCGCGGAGTGGATCCGGCGCGGCGCCCCGGGACCGTCTGGGAGTGCCGCTGCTGGACCTGCTGCTTCCGCCCCACACTGGGCGTTCCAGCCCCTGAAGCGACCGCCGGTGCCCCGGGTGAAGAACGCCGCCTGGTGTCGCACCCCGATCGACGCCTTCGTGCTGGCGAAACTGGAAGCGAAGGGGCTGACCCCTTCCCCCGAAGCCGACCCGCGCACCCTGATCCGCCGCGCCTACTTCGACCTCACCGGGCTACCCCCCACCCCCGCCGAGGTCGAAGCATTCATTCGAGAGTGCGCCAGGGAAGCGGAACGGGGAGTAAGAGAAAGAGTAGGAGTAAGAGTAAGATCCGATCCCCGATCACCGAACGCCGAACACCGAACACCGGCGCCCGCAGGCGCCTACACCCGCCTCATCGACCGCTTGCTGGGCTCCCCCCGCTACGGCGAGCGTTGGGGCCGGCATTGGCTGGACGTGGTGCATTACGGGGACACGCACGGCTACGACAAAGACAAGCGCCGCGTGAATGCCTGGCCGTACCGGGACTACGTGATCCGCAGCCTCAACGCGGACAAGCCCTACTCCCGGTTCATCCGTGAGCAGGTTGCCGGCGACGTGCTCTACCCGAACGATCCGGACGGGGCGGTCGCCACCGGGTTCGTCGCCTCCGGCCCATGGGACTTCGTGGGGCAGGTCGAGCTGCGCGAGGGCACGGTGGAGAAGGAGAAGACACGGGTCCTCGACCGGGACGACATGGTGGCGAACACGCTCTCCACGTTCAACAGCGTCACGATCCACTGCGCCCGGTGCCACGACCACAAGTTCGACCCGATCTCGCAGAAGGAATACTACCGTCTGCAGGCCGTGTTCGCCGGCGTGGAGCGGGGTGATCGGCCGTTCTCGGACCCGCGCACTCTGGCCCAGCGGATGGCGCTGGAAGCGGAGCGACAAGAGCTCACGAAGGCTCGCGACACCCTGCAGCAGCGCCTCGCCGCGTTGACGAGCCCGGAGCTCAAGACGCTGGACGACTCGCTGAAACGCCTCCAGTTACAGCTTGGTGGCGCACCGCTGCCGGCCGGAGAGCCCGGCAGCCCGACCAACGGCTACCACAGCGGCATCGAGAAGCAGCCGGACGTGGAGAAGTGGGTGCAGCTCGACCTCGGCCGCCCGCTGCCGATCGAGGAGGTGCGGCTGTTCCCGGCACGCCCCACGGACTTCCCGGACACGCCCGGCTTCGGCTTCCCCGCCCGCTTCCGGGTGGCGGTGTCGGACGACCCGACGTTCGCCACCGCGGAACTGGTGCTGGACCGCAGCGCCGCGGAGTTCCCGAACCCCGGCAGCGAGCCGCTGCTGATCCGCCCGGAGCGGCGCACGGCGCGCTACGTGCGCGTTACCGCCACCCGCCTCTGGCCGCGCACCGGCGACTACGTCTTCGCGCTCGCCGAGATCCAGGTGGTCTCGGGCGGGCGCAACGCCGCTGCGGGAGCGGCGGTGACCGCTCTGGACTCGATCGAAGGAGGTCGCTGGGCGCGCAAGAACCTGACGGACGGCTACGACAGCCGCAGCCGGATGCCGGACCCGTCCGACCCGAAGGTCGCGGCGGCGCTGCGAGACCGGTTCGAATGGCAGGAGGAGATCCGCCGTCTGGAGCAGGCGCGCCGGGACACCCTGGAGCGGCTCATCGATCCGGAGAGCCGCCAGTCCCGCGTCCGCGTTACGGCCCGTCTGGAAGCCGTAGCGCGAGAGCTGGCGGCGCTCCCCCCACCCGCGCAGGTCTATGGCGTGCTATCCCGGGCGCCGCGGCCGATCCACCTGCTCTCCCGCGGCGACGTGGAGCAGAAGGCGGCGGAGGTCACCCCGGGCGCGCTTGCAGCGGTCGCGGGTCTCTCGCCCGAGCTGAGCGTGCCGGATGCCCGGGACGAAGGCCGCCGCCGCGCGGCGCTGGCGGAGTGGCTCGCCAGCCCGAAGAACGCGCTCACCTGGCGGTCCATCGCCAACCGCGTCTGGCACTACCACTTCGGGCGCGGCATCGTGGACACCCCGAACGACTTCGGCAAGAACGGCAGCCGGCCCACGCACCCCGAGCTGCTGGACTGGCTGGCGACCACCTTCGTTGGAAATGAGGAAATAGGGAAACGGGGCGCCGCGGGCGGAGGAAACGGGGCAACGGGGAAACGGGGAAACGGCGGTGGCTGCGGGGTTGCCGGATCTACCATTTCCTCATTTCCCCATCCCCCCATTTCCCCTACCCAGCCCGGATCCCTGAAGTCGCTGCACCGCCTGATCATGCTCAGCGCCACCTACCGCCAGGCTTCCGGCGAGAACGCGGCATTCGCCCGGCGTGATGCGGACAACCGCTACCTGTGGCGGATGAACCGGCAGCGCCTCGAGGCGGAAGCGGTCCGGGACGCGGTGCTGGCGGTGAGCGGGAAGCTGGACCTCCGCATGGGCGGCCCCGGTTTCGACCTCTTCCGCTTCAAAGACGACCATTCGCCGATCTACGACCACACCGCCGTCGAGAAGGTCGCCGATCCGGTCACGTTTCGGCGCACGGTTTATCGCTTCGTGGTGCGCAGCGTGCCCAACCCGTTCCTGGACAGCCTCGACTGCGCCGATCCAAACCTGAACACGCCGGTCCGGAATACCACGCTGACAGCGCTTCAGGCACTGGCGCTGCTGAACGACCCGTTCATGCTCAAGCAGGCGGAGTTCTTCGCGGAGCGGCTCCGCGCCGTTAGCCCGGACCCGGAGCGCCAGGCGGACGCCGCGTACCGCCTCACCCTGGGCCGCTCGCCGTCCGCCGGGGAACGGAGCGCGCTGGCGACCTATGCCCGCAAACACGGGCTCACCAACGCCTGCCGGCTGTTGTTCAACACCAACGAGTTTGTCTTCATCGACTGAGCCGAGGAAGCCGATGGCTGAACTACTGGCGCTGCTCGCGGAGCTTCAGCAGCGGATCGCGCAGCAAGGATTTCCGGAGCTGCTGCCCGGTGACCGGGAACGGATCCTGTTCACGGAAGAGCACGGCGGGCTCTGCGTGGAGTTCTATGGAGACCCGCTGGGGGAGTCGTTCCCGGAGCTGCTGGGCACGCTCTCCCGGCCAGAGGTGGCCTCTCGCCTGGACTACCTCGTCCTGCGTGGGCCGGACGAGGGCGCAAACGGCACCCGCAACTGGGACCTGACAGCGTTCCTGGAAAGCGAGACCGAATTCCCGCGGCTGCGCGCGCTCTTCCTCCAGCCGTCCGGGCCGGAGTGGCACAACCGGTCGATCGTCGCGGCGGAGTATGACGAGGCGGGCATGCTCGGCCAGGTTCTGGACCGTGCTCCCGTGCTCGGCGCCCTCACCGC
>JAJFMS010000118.1 GCA_020696885.1 Armatimonadota bacterium
GTCCCTTCGCCGGGGCCGGTGTGGACCGTCACAAAGCCGCCGCTCTGCTGCGTGATCCCGTAGACCGTGGCCAGGCCCAGCCCGGTGCCCTGCCCCACTTCCTTAGTAGTGAAGAACGGCTCAAAGATGTGCGGCAGGATCTCGGCGGGAATTCCGGTGCCGGTGTCCGAAACCTCCAGCACCACGTACCGCCCGGCCGGCACCTCGCCGGCGTCGAAGGGCTCGACCTCCAGGTTGTGGAGGCGGATCGTCAGCTTGCCTCCGTCCGGCATCGCATCGCGCGCGTTGACTGCGAGGTTCACCAGCGCCTGTTCGATCTGCCCGGCGTCCGCGCGCACCGTCCCCAGGTCCGGAGCAGGGATCGTGACGAGCTCGATATTCTCGCTGATCAACCGCCGGAGCATCTTGTGCGTGCCGGCGACCAGGTCGGTGAGGTTGAGCACGCGCGGGGAGACGATCTGGCGCCGGCTGAAGGCGAGTAGCTGCCGCGTGAGATCCGCGGCGCGCTCCCCGGCTTTGAGGATCTCGGTCACGAAGGGACGCGTGGGCTCCTCGGGCGGGAGCCGCATGAGTAGCAGCTCGCTGTAGCCGTTGATCACCGCGAGCATGTTGTTGAAGTCGTGCGCCACCCCTCCCGCGAGGCGGCCGACCGCCTCCATCTTCTGGGCCTGCCCGAGCTGCTCCTCGAGGCGCCGGCGCTCCGTGACGTCGGTACAGACTCCCACCGCCCGCCACCGTCCCGGTCCCAGCACGCGCACGTCTACATCCTCGCGCAGCCAACGGAGGGCTCCCATGCGGTCCAGGTGCCGGAACTCCTGGCTATAGCCCTTCCCCGCGCGGACCTGCACCCCTCCATAACGGGCCGCGGCGATCCGGTCCTCCTCCAGGCGGCTGGCGAAGAACGCGTCTTCATAGGTCTCACCGTCCGGCACCTCGAGCGGCAGGAACGCTTGCGGCCGCTGCTCCGGCGGGATGCGGAACGTCCAGCCGAGTTCGCCGCTATCGGCCAGGCTGAGGTCCGCGTGCCACAGCAGGCAGCGCGCGCCCGAGGTGATGGAGCGGAGATCGTCGTGTGCCCGCTTCTGGTCGGTGACGTCGAGGAACACCAAGACGGCGCCGGTCGGCTGCCCGTCCTCGCCCGCGGGGAGCGGCGCGGCGCGGTACACACTCCAGTTGATCGTGCCATCCGGGCGGCGAGCCCCAATCGTTACCGGCCCGCGCGGCTCTCCGGTGGCGAGGCACTGGATCACTGGATAATCGGCCACCGGGAACGGGGTCCCGTCTTCCCGCACAGTCAAATCGTCATAATCCTCAAGGTGCAGGCTGCCCAGGCGGTCTTCGCTCAACCCGAATGCGGCGCGTGCGCGGTCGTTCGCGCGTAGGATACTGCCATCCGGCGAGATCAGCGAGATGCCGCAGGGGGAGTTCTCCACGATCAGCTCGTTGAGCTGCTCGCTGGCGCCCAGATCCGCCTTTGCCTGGCGCAGGGCCTCCAGGTGCCGCTTCAGGCGCTCGGTCTGGCGCTCCACCTGCCGGTAGAGCCGATCATTCTCCACCGCGAGGGCGATATGACTCGCCACGATCCGGAGTAGTTCCAGATCCTCTGCAGAAAACTCGCGGGCGTCGCGGTCGGTGTAGATCCCCAGGATCCCCACGACCTGCCCTTCGACCAGCAGCGGAACGCCGGCGTAGGAGACGAACTCGTAGACCGGCGGCACGACGCCGATGAACGGCCGGGTGACGGGATGCGTCCGGATGTCGCGGATGGTAATCGGGCGCTGGGTGGAGAGGATCTCACAGGAGATGCCCCAAGCCACCGGAATCCGCGCCAGGAGCTGCGCTTCCGGGACGCCGGCGCTGGCGAGCAGCTTCAGGCTGTCACCGTCCAACAGCCGGACGATGGTGGCGTCCACAGCGAACGCCTGCCGGATCTGTTCGGAAAGGCGCCGGACCTGCTCGGACAGCGGGGCGGCCCCCACGACGGCTCCGGTAATCTCCGCGATGATCCGCAGCCGTGACGCATCCCAGCCGACGGAAGCGCTACCGGATTCCGGTGCCCAGGCGCTCGCGTCGGACATCGGATCACCTTTCGAGAAGAACGGTCGGGAAGCGGCCCACGCCGGACACAAACAGGGAGCTGTTTCCGGTACGTTGGACACTCAGCCGCGTTCTGCCTTCCGAACGGCTGGTTTCCCGCGCACAACTGCGGTGTGGAGTGTGTATTCGCCGGCTTGACGCTGTATACCGGTTGCGGAGGAACCCCTATGTCGAGCCTGTGGAAAGAGTTTAAAGAGTTCGCGATGCGCGGCAACGTGCTCGATCTGGCGGTCGGCGTGATCATCGGTGCCGCCTTCGGGAAGATCGTAAACTCGCTGGTCGAGGATATGATCATGCCTCCGATTGGAGCGCTGCTCAAAGGGATCGACTTCTCCAAGCTGTACCTGAACCTCTCCCCCACTGCCTACGAGTCGCTGGATGCTGCGCGCAAAGCAAGCGCGCCGGTTGTTGCCTATGGCAACTTCCTCAACAACGTGCTCCAGTTTCTGATCGTGGCGATGGCGGTCTTCCTGCTGGTGCACGCCATCAAGCGGCTCCAGGCCGCACCGGCGGCGCAGGCGGAGGAAACCACCACCAAGACGTGCCCCTACTGCATCTCGTCCATCGCGCTGGAGGCCACGCGGTGCCCGAGCTGCACGTCTCAGCTTGGCGTGGAGCCGGCGCAGCTCCCCACGTAGGTCCGGGAGGTCGTCAACCGGGTCCCGGCTAACCGCACGGGTCCAGGTGAGCAGCACGCTGATCGAGAACACACCATGGCGCTCTTGCTGGCGCAGCCCGCGATCTTCACCCTCTCGAGGGTGCTCGCACGACGACAACAGGAGCGGCAGCACCGCGCCGACCTCCGCGTTGCGGACGCGCTGGACGACCCGCGCCGTTACGTCGAGACACTGCGCGCACTGGAGGAGGTGCAGATCGCCACCTCCGGGGTGTCTCCCAGCGCTGGCCGCAGCTTGCCGATCATGCAGCGCCGCCTCCGGTTGGAGCGGAAGCTCGGCCTGGAGTGAGCGGCGGAGCTACTCCTCGGCGACCTCGAACCGCTCCCAGACGCGCGCTTCCTTACCCATGACCTTCTCCATGGGAGACAGTCCGCAGGTCCGATAGAACGGAACGGCCCGGGAGTTCGCGATCAGCAGCACCGTGATCTCGTCCGCGCCGCCGGCGAATTCGTGCGCCAGCTCCAGCAGCCGGCGGCCGATGCCCCGGCGCTGGTAGCTGGTGTCCACCCCCAGGTCCGTTACCTGCAGGTAGTAAGCGAGGTCGGACAGCCCCATACACACCCCCACCAGCCGCCCGCCGTCCCGCGCCGTGACCACTACGTTCGCGGTAGCCAGCAGCCTGGAGATCCGCTCGCGGAAGCGGGCCTTCGGGTACTGCCGGCCCAGGTCCGTGCACCGCAGGAACCCTATGTACTCATCGAACTGGAGCCGCTCGTCCGTGTGAAAGGTAATGCCGTCCAAGTCGTCTCCTCACTACGGAGCAGGAGTAATGGAGTAGTGGAGTCCGGGAGTATTGGGCACCGTTCGCCAAGCGCTTCGGCGACACGGGCTTCATCGGGTTACCTGTCGATGCTTGCCTCTATCGGGCTCACCGTTACCAGCGATGCCGAGAGTTTGATGACCCTCCGGAGCCTTTCCTCGCTTTGACACGACACGGGTAGGAGCGTACAATCGAACGGGTTATCAAACAGTCTCGGCAGGCGCGCTCGACGACTCTCGAGCTGCGAATGAGACTCACCTTCTCCGGAGCTGAGTGAGGGTGGAACCAGGCTGACACCCCAATGGTCGCCGGGCAGAAGCTTGGCGCTACGCCTCACGCATGCACTGGTCATCCAATCGCTCCCAACGTCGCCCGAAACGTTTCCCAACACCCACTACCCAACGCCTAAAACCCTCCCCATGTTCAAGCTTACCGATAAATTCACGCCCAAGGGCGATCAGGGCAAGGCGATCAAGGAGCTGGCTGCCGGCCTGGTGGCGGGTGAGCGCTTCCAGACGCTCCTCGGCGTCACCGGTTCCGGCAAGACGTACACGATGGCCAGCATCATCCAGGAGGTCCAGCGGCCGGCGCTGGTGATGGCCCACAACAAGACCCTGGCGGCGCAGCTCTGTGCGGAGTTCCGGGAGTTCTTTCCGGAGAACGCGGTCGAGTACTTTGTCTCCTACTACGACTACTACCAGCCCGAAGCCTATATCCCGCAGTCGGACACCTACATCGAGAAAGACTCCGCGATCAACGACGAGATCGACCGGCTCCGGCACGCGGCCACGCAATCGCTGCTGGAGCGTCGGGACGTGGTGATCGTGGCCTCGGTGTCGTGCATCTACGGCCTGGGCTCGCCGGACGAATACCAGCAGCAGACCCTGCCGCTGGTGGTGGGGCAGGAGTACCAGCGCCGGGAACTGCTGCGGCAACTCGTGGACATGCAGTTCTCGCGGAACGACACGGCGCCGGTCCGCGGCACCTTCCGGGTGAAGGGCGACATCCTGGAAATCTGCCCCGCCGACGAGGAAGTGATCCTCCGCATTGACTTCTTCGGCGACGAGATCGAGAAGATCGACGCGCTCGAACCGGTGACGGGAGAGATTATCCGCCGCCTGGACCGCTACGTGGTGTTCCCCGCCAGCCACTTCGTTACCAGCGAAGACCGGCTGGAGACGGCGATGAAGAGCATCGAGGCGGAGCTCGAGGAGCGGCTGGAGTACTTCCGCAACCGCGGCCAGCTCGTGGAGGCGCAGCGGCTGGAGCAGCGCACCCTGTACGACCTCGAGATGATGCGCGAGGTGGGATACTGCAACGGCATCGAGAACTACAGCCGCCACATGGACGGCCGCGCCCCCGGCTCGCCGCCGAGCACGCTGCTGGACTACTTCCCGAAAGACTTTGTCCTGTTCATGGACGAGAGCCACCAGACCATCCCACAGGTGCACGGTATGTACGGCGGGGACATGTCCCGGAAGAACACGCTCGTCGACTTCGGCTTCCGCCTTCCGAGCGCCAAGGACAACCGCCCGCTGAAATGGGAGGAGTTCGAGCAGAAGATCAAGCAGGCGATCCTCGTCTCGGCCACGCCCGGGCCGTTCGAGAAAGAGGTGAGCACCAAGACGGTGGAGCAGATCATCCGGCCCACCGGGCTGGTCGACCCGGAGGTGGAGGTGCGCCCCACCCGCGGCCAGATCGACAACCTCATCAGCGAGATCCGCGCCACGATCGAGAAGAAGGAGCGGGTGCTGGTGACCACGCTCACCAAGAAGATGGCGGAAGACCTCTCCGAGTACCTCGCCAACATCAACATCAAGGTGAGCTACCTCCACAGCGACGTGAAGACGCTGGACCGCCTGGAGATTCTCCGCGACCTCCGCCTCGGCGTCTATGACGTGGTGGTGGGGATTAACCTGCTCCGGGAAGGGTTGGACCTGCCGGAGGTCTCCCTGGTGGCGATCCTGGACGCGGACAAAGAAGGCTTCCTGCGCTCCGAGACGTCCTTGATCCAGACGATCGGCCGCGCCGCCCGCCACGTGGCAGGGAAGGTGCTGATGTACGCGGATAACCAGACCCCCTCGATGGAGCGCGCCATCGCCGAGACGAAGCGCCGCCGTGAGATCCAGCGTCTCCACAACGTGGCCGAGGGTATCACGCCGGAGTCGATCCACAAGGCGATCCGGGACGTAATCCAGGCGGACCGGGTGATGGACGGCAAGACCGCCTACAACACCTCGCCGGACGCCATCGATGAGACGCGGCCCGCGGAGGACCTGCTCGCCACGATCCAGGAGCTGGAAGTGGAGATGAAGAAGGCGGCGAAGTCCCTGGAGTTCGAACAGGCTGCCCACCTGCGGGACGAGATCAACCGCCTGAAGCGGATGATGCCGGACGCCGAGTTCGCCGAGTCCGTGGCCCCAAGCATGCCGACCTACATGGCGAAACGCTCCGCTCGCGCCGGAGGAGGCGGAGGCGGGAAGAAGAAGCGGTAGGATTGGCGATGTGATGGGACTACCGACGCCGATCGGTTATCAGCCTATTGTCAGGAGCGTACGGCGTGACGCCACGCGTACTACCGGCGTGTTTCGTGCGGGACGAAACGGGGGTCCCGGTCGTGCCGTCGCACGTATGTTAAGCGCTCTCCGACAGTGGCTCACCGGCTGGGAGCGGGAGGCTGTCCGCCAAAGGCTCGCCCGCAGTCGCCGGCACCGGGAGGTTGCCAACTGCCGTGGCGCCGATCCCTGGGGCGCCCGCGCCTTCTACATATACGAGTTCGTCTCCGATGGTGAGCTCAACTTTCGAGAACGTCATCCATGGATGAACGGTGATTTCCAGGCTGGCCAGGAGCGAACCCACCTCGAACTCGAACCGAGGCGCGAACCAGATCAAACTTCTGAGCTTGAATGCTGACTTGCCCTGCGGTCCGATCACGGTTACCGCCTCATGCCCTTTGCCCCTCCCGTGGTACTCCACGTGGAAGGAGCCATCATCCGTATGGATCGCCCAGCCACGATAAAGCCAACCCCGCTTGACCAGCCGGCAAGTCCCCATGTTGCTCCACTCCGGATCCGCGAGCGCGGCAGCGTGCCGCAACTTTACTTCCGCCAGATGCCACTCGGGGATCGGGGGGCGGTTTCGGACCAACTGTCCCAGTTCCGGCCGATCAGCTCCAATCGTTCCTCAAGGGTCGGTCTGTCGAATTCCGCCCGGTTAGCTGCCAAGCTCATCTCGGTCGCTCCTGGTCGCGGCGCGCACCCGCAAAGAGGATAACACGATTGCGTGATCTGGCCGGTCATCGCAGCTTAACGAGCTGGGTCGCCCGTACGAGCTCACCCGCCAAACGCCCACGCGACCATCAACGGCAGCTCTTCTCGCCACATCGCGTCGTCGTGCCCGGCGACCCTCTCGCGCATCACGACGTCCGCAGCCGCATCCCGCAGCGCCGCCGCCCACCGAGCCGCGTTGTCGAGGAAGAACGGTTCCAGCGTGCCGGCCACGAGGTACGCGCGCGGCAGCGGCTTCGGCATCACGTCCGGCGGGCGGTACCCCCCGCCGGGTGAGCCGGAGAAGATCGCCCCGTAGCGATCCGGATGTCGCAGCCCCATGGCGAGCGCGAGCTCCCCACCCGCCGAGACGCCCAACACCGCCGTGCGGTCGGCCGGCAGAGCTAGCCCGAAACGCGAACGCACCCACGCGCCGACGTCCTCGACGAAAAACCGCTCGTGCGCGGCAAACCGTGCGGGGTCGAAGCCCGGCGAATACTCGTGGAGCCGCAGCGTCTCGTCGGCCGCGCGGTGCACACCGACGATCATGGTCGACGGCACGGCCGCTACTTCCAGCAACCGGCCCCACTGCGAGATCATCTCACCGTCACCAGCGAATACGATCGCCTCGGACGGTCGGGGCGGAACGTACACCGTGACCTGACGACCACCGTCATAGTCGAACGTCTCGGTAATCAATTCGTTCAAGCGTTCATCTCACCGCTCTATACGGCTAAAGGCACTCCAGCGGCCCAACGCCGGGCTTATCCGCGACGTGTGCAGCCTAGAGGACACACGCTTGCCCGTTCGACTGGCGCGGCCAGCGACCGTTAGGAGGGGCTTCTATTACCTGAGTAATAGCGCTCACCATCCACGCGATAACAGCCGTCCTCACGGGTGATCTCAATGCTGCCACCGTCGTCAGTTGCCATCAGGGTCACGGCGAGCCGCTGGTGGCCTGCCTGGATCACGTCCAACCAGCCTCCCTCCGCGCTACTCCCCATCGTTACCCGGAGGTTTCCTTCCGTGTCTCGCAAATGAACATAGCCTCCGTCCACGTCCCCAGCCAACTCGATTAGCAACCTTCCCGCTGCATCCACCACCCGTACCGGCGCACTGAGCGTGG
>JAJFMS010001164.1 GCA_020696885.1 Armatimonadota bacterium
TGCAAGACACAAACATAAACTACACGACAAACTTCAAAACTAACGACAGATTGTTGCTCTGGTTGATGTTCCAGTCGAGCTTGGCGATCACCTTGTTGTTGTTGGTTTCGTGGACGTACCCCTCGTAGGGCCCCGGATCGTAGCCGTAGGCGTCGATCATGCGCTGGCGAATGGCGTCCATGACCGAGGCTTCCACCCGCGAGAAACCGAATCCCGGCGAGGCCTGCCTGGCAGCGAAGTTGGTGCCCGGGTCGTCGGTCCGCTCCAGCTCGGCGTTGACGAAGAAGAAGAGCTTGTCCCGGACCAGGGGGCCGCTGAGGGAGACGCCCGACTGGATGAAGCTCAGGTCCGGGTTCGCCACCACGTCAGCTCCCCGGACGGTGTTCCCCAGCAGCGCCTCGTTGCGGCCGAAGGTATAGAGTGATCCCCGCAGCTGGTTGGTCCCGCTCTTGGTCACGGTGTTGATGTTGGCGCCGGTGAACCCGCCTTCCCGCACGTCGAACGGCGCGAGGGACACCTGCACCTGCTCCACGGCGTCGTACGGCACCGGTTCGGCGTTCGCCTGGCCGCCCGGCGCCGGGTCGTCCAGTCCGCACGGATTGTTGAAGTAGGAGCCGTCGAGCGAGACGTTGTTGTAGAGCCAGTTCCGGCCGGCGAAGCTGAAGTTGCCATCGCTTCTGGGATCGAGCCGCGTCAGGTCGCGGGTGGACCGCTTGATGGAGGGCAACATCTCGACCTGCTGCGGCGAGATGAAGGTGGCCGCCCCGGTGCGCTCCGGGTTCAGGACCAGGTCCCGCTCCGCGGTCACGGCGATCTCCTCCAGTTCCACCGCCTGCGGCGCGAGCGCCAGATCGAGCCGGCGGGTCTGGCCCAGGCTGAGCTGCACGTCCTCCTCGGTCTTCGGCCGGAACCCGATCATCGTCGCCGTGACCCGGTAGGGGCCCCCGACCCGCATGTTGAGCAGGCTGAACGCGCCTCCGGTCCGCGACGAGGCCCGGTACTGCGTGCCGCTGGGCACGTGCACCGCCACGACGACGGCGTCCGCCAGCGGGGTGCCGTCCTCGCTGGTGACGAACCCGTTGATCGCGGAGGTCGTCACGCCCTGCGCCTCGATGGCAGCAGGGGCGACCAGGGCGAGTGCCGACAGAAGGAGAAGCGGGAGGAGGAGCGAGCGACGGACCGGTGCGGTGCGGATGGATGCGGAACAGCGCGGACTCTGCAGTGGCATACCCGTGTCTCCTGTGGGCAGGAAAATCGCCGTTCGATCCGGCCGGAAGACGATGATGAGTTGAACGGGATGGAAGTGGCTTGGCGATAGCATACCGCGCCGCCGAAAGATCGGCAAGACGGCGGAGCGCGGCGGGTCAGCGGGCGCGAAGCTGGGGATAGAACTGCAGGAAGACGTTGTCCCGGGCAGCGTGCGCCGCGTGGCAGCGCGCGCACCGCTCCCGCGGCAGCGCCCGGGACTCGGCGGCACCCGGTTTACCGGCTTCCGGATGGAAAGGGCCAGCATGGTGCCGTCCCTGAATCCACCGGTCCGGAGAAAGTGCTCGTAGGCCCCCGGCTCCAGGTAGACCCGGTGGAACATCCCCACGCCGTCGTCCGTAGCGTTGGAATAGCCCAGTCCCAGTGAGGTCCCGACCAGCACCCAGCGCTCGATGCTGTCAGGACGGAGCAGGGCGCCGTCCGCCCTGAAGCGCGGCATCGTCTGATCGGCCGCACCCGGCGCCCGGTCCGATGAGGGTGCCGGGCCCGCGATGCTCGGTGCGGCGCCGGTGAAGGCGACCACCAGGACGGGCGGTAGCAGACGGCGGATCATGGCGCACTCCAGACCCCTTGCTGGTTTAGGGGTGAGCCCCTATCATACCTATGCCACTTAGGTATCGCAAACCGACCGCCGCCTTCCCCCGGAGCTCACGCATGGCCGGAAGCGACCTCTACACCGGCACGCTCGACGTGCTCATTCTCAAGGCGCTGAGCCGGGGCCCCATGCACGGCTACGGCATTGGCCGCTGGATCCGGCAAACCACCGACGACGCGCTTTCGGTGCAGGAGGGTGCCCTCTATCCGGCGCTCCACCGCCTCCAGCGCCGGGGGTGGCTGGAAGAGGAGTGGGGCACGACCGACACCGGTCGTGAGGCCAAGTACTACCGGATGACCTCCGCCGGCCGGCGCCAGCTGCGCGCCGAGGTGGAACGGTGGCGTGCATACGCCCGGGCGGTCACCGCGGCGCTCGATGCCGCGCCGGCCTGAGCGCCCAGCGTGAAGCGTCGCTTCCGGCTCCCCGGTAGCTCCAGCGACGCCGCCCGCGCCGTCCGCAGCGAGCTGCAGTTCCATCTCGACATGCGCGCGCAGGAATTGATCGACGCCGGCATGGGGCCCGAGGCCGCGCGCCGCGCCGCGCTCCAGGCCTTCGGGGACCTCAACACCATCGAACGCGAATGCCGGACCATCACCGCCCGCGGCGCGCGCGAGCACGCCAGGAGAATCCTCATGACCGGCCTGCTCCACGACCTCCGCTTCGCCTTCCGCTCCCTTCGGAAAAGCCCCGGATTCGCCCTGGTCTCCATTCTGACGCTCGGCCTCGGCATCGGCGCGAACACCGCGGTGTTCAGCATGATTCGCGGCGTGCTGTTGCGCCCGCTCCCGTACGAGAATGGGGAGCGGCTGGTGTACCTGCGACAGCCCGCGCCGCTCGCGGGCGTCCCCAACGCGCGGTTCTCGGTCCAGGAACTGGCGGACTATCGCAGCCGGAGCCGGTCGCTCCAGGCGGTGGTCGAGTACCACTCCATGCCCTTCATCCTGCTCGGCCGGGGTGAGCCGCGCCGGGTGCAGACCGGCGTGGTCTCCGCCAACTACTTCGACATGCTTGGCGTGAAGCCCCTGCTCGGGCGAGGCTTTCGCCCCGGCGAAGACCAGCCCGGGGCGGAGCCGGTCCTGGTACTGAGCTACGGTTTCTGGAAGAATCGCCTGGGCGGCGATCCCGGCATCGTGGGCCGGACGTTCGAGATGAACGACCGGATCCACACGGTGGTCGGCGTCCTCCCGGCGGTGCCGCAATACCCGGCGGAGAACGACGTCTACATGCCGAGCTCCTCCTGCCCGTTCCGCTCCTCCGCGTTCACGCTCAACACCCGTACGGCCAGGCTGCTCCACCTCTTCGGCCGGCTGGCGCCCGCCGTGACGCTGTCGCAGGCGCAGTCGGAGCTCGAAGGCATCGCCGCCGCGATTCGGGCGGAGAACCCGGCGGCCTATCCTTCCGGCCAGGGCTTCACCATCGCTGCGGCGTCGCTGCACGACGAGCTCACCGGCGCCGCGAAGCCCACGCTCCTGCTCCTGATGGGGACCACCGGGTTCGTGCTGCTCATCGCCTGCGCCAACATCGCCAACCTCACCCTGGCGCGCCTGGTGCGCCGCTCACGCGAGATGGCGCTGCGTTCCGCGCTGGGGGCGGGCCGGGGACGCCTCTTCCGCCAGCTGTTCGCCGAAGGGGGCCTGCTGGCGCTGGCCGGCGGACTGCTCGGTCTCGGCCTCGCCGCCGGGACGATGCGCCTGCTCGCCGGGTTCGCCGCCCGGTTCACGCCGCGGGCGGGCGAGATCGCGCTGGACGGCGAGGTGCTCGCCTTCACGCTTGTGGTCTGCGTGCTCA
>JAJFMS010000119.1 GCA_020696885.1 Armatimonadota bacterium
ATCGTTGACCGCGTCATCCACGGTCATGATCACCATGATCCCGGCGCGGTAGAACTCGTCTAACATCGCTCGCCCAGCAGTGCCCAGGACGCCGTCGACCCCTGGATCCATAAAGAGCCTTACAGTATTCGCCCCGGTGGCTTTGATCAGCGGGACATCGGTGGGGTACCACTTCGGGAACTCCAGCCGGCGGACGTTCGCGTTGTTGGGGTCCTCGTTCCAGGTGCTCGTCTCACGCGAAGCCGGCGAGTAACCGATGCCGCGGACGACGTGCGAGTGGGGAGGCGAGAGCGTCCCGTCCGGCAGACGTCGCCGCACTAGCAGTTGGGTGCCGCTGACGGTTGCCACGCTGGGGCCAGGGCCGGTAGGGACCGCGCTCCCGGCGTTGACGGTGAGAAGCGAGAGGGCCAGTGCCAGGCTAAGTGAAAGCCACCAGGCACCGCCTCGCGCCCACCTTCCCGGTGTGCGATCACTGACCGCGCTGACGGCGGTCCCATTCTCACTACCCGGGAAAGGCGCACTCATAACTTTTGCTCCGCCCGGTAGGATCCCGGATGGTGTAGTAGTTACACGAAATGCCAATCGGACTATTAACGGCGAAGTTCGTGTCCATTCACGAACTTCGCCGGAGTTGCCTTGAGTGCAGCCGAAAATCCCGACATGGCGCCGAGTGCGGGAGCAACTATGGCGGTCCGGGGGAGTCGGGCCGTCCATGCGACGCTGGATCCCAGAGGGGCTGATCGCTAACGCTGGGACACGGCCGGACCACCTAGACGCGCTTCCAGCAGTCGCCGCGGCGCGGGCGGGGCGCACAATCTCCGCGACCGTTCTACGGGGGCGTGGAAGCGGGGTTATGCGGAGGCAGTGTCTTCCGGCGAGGAACAGGCGCAGATGGTCACCAGCGAGACCGTGACCTTGCCGCCGAGGCAGAGGGCCACGTCGTGACCGTCGCGGCGCGGTCGCTCATGGAACTGCCCGGAGTAGGTGTAGGCGTCTCCGTCCAGGGTAAATCGGACGTCCTGGCGGCTGGGGTCCACCGGCGCGACGCACACTTCCGCCCACTCCGGCGCCGGGGCGGTATGCGGGAGATTCACGTTCCAGAAGTGCTCACCCCGGCAGCCGCGATCCGCGAGGGAAGCGATTACCCGGGCAGCCTGGCGGGCGGCCCAGTCCCAATCGAACTCCAGGTCGCGCGCTTTGTAGTGCGAGATGGCGATGGCGGGGAGGCCAAAGAACGCCGCCTCGCGCGCGGCGGCGGCCGTGCCGGAGGTGTAGAGGTCCACGCCGAGGTTGGCGCCGTGATTGATGCCGGAGACCACCAGGTCCACGTCCGGCGCCAGGTGGGTGAGGGCCAGCCGCACACAGTCGGCCGGGGTGCCGTCTACGGAGAACCGTCCGGGGCCGTGCGAGACTACCCGCAGCGGACGCCGGGCCGTAACCTGGTGACCGATGTACGACCGGCACCCGTTCGGCGCCACAACGACCACGTCCCCCAGGAAGCTGCAGGCCTGCTGGAGCGCGGCGAGCCCGACGGCGTCGAGGCCATCGTCGTTCGTGAGCAGGAGCTTCATCGCGAGCCCGAAGGCACGCAACGCCGGCGGCCGTCAGGCCGCGCGGCGATGAGCGACAATGGCGAAGGTGGTGCGCTGCTCGAGCGACTTGTGATCGCGCGGGACATTAGACATCGGCTCCGACGCGCCCACCTGCAGCACGCTGAAGATCTCGAAGCCGTCGCCGGCCAGGAGGTTGAGGTGCTTCTCCAGCTCTTCCACGTTCGCGGTAACTACTTTCCACGTCGATGGGTCGCTCATGATCAGTCCACCTCACCTGCCTGACGCTCCTGGCCTCCCGGAATCGGCCCTTATACTGCCGGCACAGCAGGACGAGTCGTGTTCAGACGACGAAGATAACGGCTGCGGTTGCGCGCCCGGACCAGCCGGTTGCGGTCTTCCGGAGCGCCATCCTGCTCGATCACTGCGGCGGCGCAGGCATGGTTCGGCTCCAGGCTGAGGAGGCCCCAGGCACTGGCCACGCGCCGGGGAGCAGCGGTGGAGGTGAGATGGCTCTCCCAGAACTCGCGGCAGAGCTGGTTGTAGGCTGCCTCGACGATGGCGTAGTCGTCACTCTGCAGCAGGACCTCGCCGGCGCGCAGCAGGAAGAAGAAGCCGGGCTCCGGCACGGTTTCGGTGTTGGCTTCCAGTGAGAAGTCGCCGCGGTCCACGCACCGGCGGTAGCGGTTCCAGCGTGCGCTCATCAGGGTGGCGCGAGCTACGGGCGCCGCTTTCAAATTTGCCATCGATCCCTCTTTCTCCGCGGTTCTCACCGCGTCAATGCTGTGTGACCAGAGGCCAAGCCCCGGAAGACCCGCCAATACGCCAAAACCCGGAAAACCCTGGGGACACACGAGCGCTAGATAGAGCACTAGCGAGGCGAGCCCGGGCTTCCGAGTCGTTAATGCAATCCAGAGTTAATTCTTACGTCCAGAACAAGTTTACCGGCAATATCGAAATCTGTCTAACCGGGCTTGTGCAGCACGGCGCGCATGTAACGCACGGAGCCGGACCGCAGCGCCTGGTAGACGCGCGTGCCGGGGACGCCGGCGAAGTCCCGGAACGAGCGCGCCAGCGGTCGGGGCACCAATCGCTGGATCATCTCCGTGCGCTCATCGCTCATGAGATCCAGCGCCCGCAGCACCTCGGCGCTGATGACCTCTTCTTCCATGAGCTGCAGGCCTGCGCTCTCAAACCGCGGGCGCAGGTCCGCGGCTTCGGCTGCCGGGCAGAGATCCGCCCAGAGGAAGTAGCCTCCCGGCCGCAGCACCCGCGTGACCTCCGCCACGAACCGCGGAAACGACGCGTAGCAGTGGGACGACTCCACGTTCACTACCGCATCGAAGCTGCTCGACTCACAAGGCAGCGACTCGGCATCCCCCTGTCGGAATGCCAGGTTCGGATGCGCGTGGGTCTTCACGCAGAAGCGGATGGCTTGATCCGAGTAGTCGACGCCCAGGACGGACTTCGGCCCGTGGTAGCGAGCCAGATAAGAACTGCCTCCGCCCCGACCGCAGCCCACTTCCAGCACGTGCTTATCGAGCAGGCTTGCGCCGGACGCCACGCGATGGTAGAGCTGGATCCCGTACCGGTGCGGTTCATCGTGCGGCTCCAGGTCGGGAGACACGCCCCCGGGAGCAACCGCGTAACCGTAGTTCATGAAGCGCCATTCGCGCTGCTGATAACGGGCGGCCAGGACCTGGTACCAGCCGCGCCAGAGGAGGCGTTTGAGTTGGGGAGAGCGGGAAGTAGCCCGGGCCAGCACTTGATTGATCATACGAAAGGAACTGTTGAGACACTCAAATTCAGGGGGACACTAACCGTCATCCCGCCGGCGTCCCTGCCGGTCATTGGTCGGCCGGGCGTGCGGATCGTTCCGATGGTCCACGTAGCGCCACCAGCCGACCAACGCGGTCACCACCACGGCCGCGCCGATCACCAGCGTGGGGTTGGAAAGGAACCGGTCGAACATCGGGACTCCAGGGATGCCGTGTGCGGCGAGGTAGGCGAGTGGCGCCGCCGGCCACTCGCCGCGGGTAGCCTACAGGCGGCGCCCATTTAGCGTAGCGCCCCGAGCCACCGGATCGTAACCCGCGGGCCAGTGCGTCTCCATGTTGTAGACGGCGTCTCGCACGTCGGCCTGCTGGAGCCGGGCATTGCGGAAGTCGGTGCCGCGCAGATCGGCGCCGCGCAGGTTCACGCCGCGCAGGTCCGCGCCGCGCAGGTCCGCTTCCTTGAGGTCCGCCAGGTGGAGATCGGCCTTCAGCAGGTCGGCGCCGCCCAGGCGGGTGCGCTGAAGGTCCGCACCGGAGAGCGCGGCGTTGCGTAGGCTGGCGCCGGCCAGAGTGTGGCTGGCCACCACGTGCAGTAGGGCGCCGGTGCGGCGGTGGTTGATCTGGTAGGAGTCCCCCGGCATCTCCGCAGCGGCCGTGGCTACCGCGGCCTCGGCCTCGGTGGGGACGGCGACCTTACGCTTCGGCCGGGCGCCGGCTCGAGCCCACATCTTGTAGCGGCGGGAAGCCTGGCATTCGGTGCAGACCGTGGCGAAGTCGTGGAAACCGTTCCATGTGGCAGGAGCTACCTGGACTACGGCAACCGAGTCCCCCTCCACCTCACACATAATGCACGTATTCATTGGCCGGTTCCCTCCTCGAGACTGCAAGTGACTCCGCCCCGGAGGGCATGAGCAGCGTCGTCCAGCATCGTCGCCTGACGCTTGTCCCGGGTTAGAGGACCGCTAACGAAACAGGCTCGTACCGATAGACCACGAAGGCACTACCGGGGCGAGCCTGGCTCCACCGATATGGAAAATGCACTGCGAGAGTAATCTGGACTCCGTTAAGCAATTCTACCGGTTTTCGGGGGATCTGACCAGACTCCCTGCCATGGAGCGGCTGGAGGCCCACCGGGAGGCGGCAGTGCCCTGTTGGCGCGTTCGATCTGGCCACCCGCGCTCGGAAGCGGAGGGCGCCACGTTCGGGCCTGGTCGCCATCAGCGAACGCCGTACGAGACGGCTACCTACCGTTTGCTTGCACAGAGAACACCGTAGGCAGCGCCCTTGTGGCGCGTTCGATCCCGGCCACCCATCCCCGAGAGCAGGGTGCGCCGCTCTCGAAGCAAGTCGCCGTCAGCAAACGCCGCACCAGGCGGCTGCCTACGGTTTGCTATCGGCCTGGGCCGGCTACGGATGGTGCCCCGGTGGGCCGATCGTAGGCACGCATGAGGCCCCGGCGCGGGCGTCGCGAAGTTTGGTGGACGCTGTTGCATGACTGTGGTAGAGTGTTTTGCAAGTTCAGATTGAGTTCGTAGCGCATTACCGTCTCGGTGTTTGGGGCCCGTCCCGATAGTGCTGTTGCATCTAGGGACGGGTTCGCTGCATGTCCGGATAGCTGAACTGCTGAGCGCCCCCGGCCGGGGTTCCCAGGCCAAATGGCTCCGTTCGATTGTCGTCGGGCGGAAGAGGTACCTGTATGAGTAAGCGACTTTACGTCGGCAACCTGTCTTTCAACACCACCGAGGGCGACTTGCAGCGCCTGTTCGAGCCGTTCGGTGCTACGAGCGTTTCGATCATCACCGACCAGGATGGCCGGGCGAAGGGTTTCGGCTTCGTGGACGTGGCCGATGACCAGATGCAGAAGGCGATCTCCGCTACGGACGGCAAGGATCTGGACGGACGCACCCTCCGGGTGAACGAAGCCCGGCCGCGCGAAGAGCGAGGCGGTGGCGGCGGCGGCGGTAGCCGCGGCGGCGGCGGTGGCTACGGCGGTGGCGGCGGCTACGGTGGCGGCGGCGGCGGTGGTTACGGCGGCGGCGGCGGTGGCCGCAGCGGCGGTGGCGGCCGTGGTGGCTACAGCGGCGGTGGCGGCGGCGGCGGTCGCTGGTAATCCCCGCTAGTCCGGCAGCTCAGTCTGCACCGGATTGCAATTCAGCTAAGGGCGGCCCCCACGGGGCCGCCCTTTTCTTCGTCTGGGAGCCGGCATGGCTGGCGCAAGCCCGGCCGCGAGGGATTGATGGGCTTTGAGAATATAAACGCGTACGGGGTGCCAGCCCGGCCGCGAGGGATTGATGGGTTTTGAGAAAATAAACGCGTACGGGTGCAAGCCCGGCCGCGAGGGATTGAAATCCCTCGCTGGGTGGCCTGCGGCCAGCCGTCCTCCGGACGGGATACCCCTTCGCACCAGCCGAGCAAGCGTGCGCGGTTATCTATTCAATATCCATCAACGCTAGGAACCCATGCCCCACCTTTCCTGCAGTCCCGGCGGGACGACGGTGCCTTGGCCACGTCGCAACGTGGGCATCCAGCCTCCCGCCGGGCTCGCGCATTTCAACGCAACAGCAACTCGCTCATTTGACCTTCTTAAGCGTCCAGGCAACCGCCACCGTGTCTTTGCTCGCAAGGGTATGGCTGCCTACAAGCTCCCACCCGTCGTTTCCCAGGAGATTGAGGACGGCCGTAGAGTCGTCACGAGTACCGGCGGTCCCCAGCTTCTTCCCCAGGCTCCGAAAGGAGTCGGCAGATACGATGCGGCGGGCGTCTTCCAGTGCGTAAACGATCGATACGCCGTTGTGTACCGCACTAAGCTCCGCATATTCCCAGCGGCGGTTTGCCTGCGCTTCCGCGGGTTGGGGGCGCAAGCCGTTCGTTAGAAGACATGTGGTCAGCAACAAGGCGGAACCAAGGGCGTAAACGGCGGCGGTGGGTTTCATGGTCGTCTCCTGTGCGTCACGGTGCGGCCTGCTGGCCGGGGGTGTTACCGGATATACGCCTGGAGACCCGAGGGCTGCGGGGTGGCGCAGAGCTCGTGTCCAGCGCGCGGCCGACGATCGGCGCCTGGAGACGCCGACTCCACGTAGTCCGGGCGGCAGCCGGCTGCGGGGTTCCCCAATAGGCAACCGTCGAGCGAAGGCCGGACACTTCCGCCTGCACGACGCCGGCAGGTGCTGCAACTACCGGGTGAACCAATCAGGGCGGCGGCCTGCCGCTCCAACTCACCCGTAACGCAATGTTCAGCACCCTTATGGAAGACCTCCGCCGGAAGGCGGACTGGTATGACCTGCCTCCCAGCCGCCGCGCGCTGCTGCGGATGTGCCTGAGCGACGGCAGCTCCTCGCAGATCCTGTACCGGCTGATGCGCTTTTGCCAGCAGCGCCGGCTTCGTCCGCTGGCCATGGTGCTCTACCGGGTGAACGCGGCGGTGGGCCACGCCGTGATCGGCCGGGACGCGGACCTGGGACCTGGGCTCGTGATTCTCCACAGCTTCGGTATCGTGATCAACAGCGAGGTTCGCGCCGGGCGCAACCTGGTGTTGGAGCACGGGGTGACCATCGGGGCGGAGAAGGGCCGGAGCCCCGTGCTCGGCGACAACGTGTTCATCGGGGCCGGCGCCAAGATCATCGGACCGGTGCGCATCGGCTCGGACGTGAAGATCGGAGCCAACGCCGTGGTGACCCGGGACCTCCCGGATGGAGCCACCGCGGTGGGGGTCCCGGCGCGGGTCATCAAGATCTACGGGCAGCGCGTGAACGAGCCGGTAGAGCGACTTTTGGAACGGGTGGTGGCCTGATGCGTGTTCTCCATGTACTGCACACGTCGCTGCCGTTCATCTGCGGCTACAGCATCCGCAGCGACTACATCCTCCGCTACCAGCGCGAGCAGGGGCTGGAGCCGGCCGTCGTGACCTCGTCGCAGCATCCGAACGGAACGGAGCTGGTGGAGGAAGTGGACGGCTTCCGGTTCTGGCGGACGCCAGCGCTGCGTGGGAAATCGCTGCCCGGGCTACGCGAGCGAGAGATGATGGAATCGCTCCGGCGCCGGATCGACGCGGCCATCCGCGAGTGGCAGCCGCAGGTGGTGCACGCCCACTCGCCGATGCTGGTGGGGCTGCCGGCCCTGGCGGCCGCGCGGGCGCACCGGCTGCCGTTCGTCTACGAGGTGCGGGATCTCTGGGAGAACGCCTCGGTTGACCGCGGTAAGTTCCGGGAAGGCTCGCTCCTGTACCGGGTGGCCCGGGGGATGGAGACGCGGGTGCTGGCCCGTGCTGATGCCGTGGTCACCATCTGCGAGAAGCTGCGCGAGGAGCTGGCGCCGCGCACCGGGCGCCCGGATCGGCTGTCCGTGGTGGGCAACGGCGTGGACACCGGCTCGTTCCGGCCCGAGCCCGCCGATCCCGCGGCCCGCGCGCGCTGGGGGCTGGAGGGGAAGACGGTATTGGGCTACGTGGGCACGTTCCAGCCGTACGAGGGACTGGAGACGCTCATCGACGCGCTGGCCCGGATCCGGGTTGCGCTGCCCGCGGCGCACCTACTGATCACCGGCAGCGGCGGCGAGGAGGAACGGCTAAAGGCTCGGTGATGACCCGCACTACGGCGCTCACCACTCCGCTCAAGCCGCTGGAGGCGATGGCGATGGGGAAGCCGGTGATCGTGAGCGACGTCCCCGCCATGCACGAGCTGGTGCGGCCCGGAGAAACCGGCCTGATCTTCCGCGCGGGAGACGCCGCGGACCTGGCGGAGAAGTGCCTCCAGATCCTGGGCGAGCCGGCCGGCTGCGTGCAGCTCGGTGGCCGAGCCCGGGACTGGGTGCTGGCCGAGCGCCAATGGTCCGCTCTGGTGGCAGGCTATCAGAAGGTCTACGCCTCCGTGTTGTAGAGGTGTTCGGTGTTCGGTGTTCGGAGGGGACGGACGCCGAATTTGGGAGGCTGGCTTCCATTCGACATTGGAGAGTCACAAACCCCGAGGGAGTCTGATGCAGCTTACGTGTGTGGTCGGAGCACGACCCAACTTTCCGAAGGTGGCGCCGATCCTGGCTGCGGCGCGGTCTCGCTCGGATTTCGAGTGCCGGTTGGTCCACACCGGCCAGCACTACGACGAGCGGATGTCCAGCCTGTTCTTCACCGAGCTGGGCATGCCGGCGCCGGACGTGTTCCTGGGGGTGGGCTCCGGCAGCCACGCCGCCCAGACTGCCCGCGTGATGCTCGCCTTCGAGGAATCCCTCACGCTAACGACACCGGACGTGGTGCTAGTAGTGGGGGACGTCAACTCCACGCTGGCCTGCGCCCTGGTGGCCGCCAAGCGCGGGATCACCGTGGCGCACGTGGAGGCGGGCCTCCGCAGCGGCGACCGGTCGATGCCGGAGGAGATCAACCGGATCCTCACCGATCAGCTCTCCGATCTGCTGTTCACCACCGAGCGCTCCGCCGGCGCGAACCTCACCGCGGAGGGAATCCCCGCGGAGCGGGTCCACTTCGTGGGCAACGTGATGATCGATACGCTGCTGCGGAACCGCAGCCGGGCGGCCGAGCAGGATACGCTCTCCCGGCTGCGCCTGCAGGAGCGGGGGTATGCGCTCTGCACCCTGCACCGGCCCAGCAACGTGGACACCCTGGCCGCCGCTGCCAACACGATGCGGGCGCTCCAGGTACTGGCGGAGCGGCTACCCGTGGTGCTGCCGCTCCATCCGCGCACCCGGGGCAAGCTGGAGGAGTTCGGCTACCTCGCGCAGCTCCAGGCGCTGCCGCAGGTAACCCTCGCGGAGCCGCAGGGGTACCTGGACTTCCTGGCGCTGATGGACAACGCCCGGCTGGTGGTAACCGACTCCGGTGGGGTGCAGGAAGAGACTACCGCCCTGGGAGTTCCGTGCCTCACCTTCCGCGAGAACACCGAGCGTCCGATCACGGTGACGCACGGCAGCAATGAGCTGGTGGGCACCGATCCGCGGCGGCTCGCGGCGGCGCTGGACCGCGCGCTGTCCGGGCCGGAGCGCAGCCCGCGCATCCCCGAGTTGTGGGACGGCCGCGCTTCGGAGAGAATCCTGGACGTGCTGCTGCCGCGGAAGGCTCGGATGCCGTTGGCGGCTTGACGGACACGAGGGACGGAAGGGACCCACGGGACCCAAGGAACGGGAGGCTGACTGGGCAGGACATCGGGGCGGGCGGGGTGTAATGCCACGCGAGAGGCGACCCGGGTCGCCGGGGAGCCTTTGATGTACCGGACCGGACTCTGGATGTTGCTCTGCCTGCTGGCCACCGTGCTCGCGGGGAGTGGACTGGACGCGTCCGGTGCGGAAGCGCCGCCGCGAAAAGCACAGAACGGCCGCTTCCCCGGGCTCGGGGATGGACCGGAAAAGGCGTGGAAGGGCCCGTTCTTCTTCGCGCAGTTAGCCGACACCCAGTTCGGGATGTTCCAGAACGACGAGCGCTGGGAGCAGGAGTCCGAGCTGTTCACCCGGGCGGTGGAGCAGATCAACCGGCTCAAGCCGCGGTTCGTGATCATCTGCGGGGACCTGGTGAACCAGGTCTCCGGGGAAAAGCACGCCCCCCAGGTGCGCGAGTTCCAGCGCATCGCGCGGCAGATCGATCCGTCCATCCCGCTTGTCTGCGTCTGCGGCAACCACGACGTGGGCAATCGGCCCACCAGCGCTACGCTGGCCGCCTACCGGAATGACTTCGGCGACGACTGGTTCTCGTTCGAAGTGGCCGGCCTCTACGGAATCGTGCTCAACTCCAGCCTCTACTCCGATCCTACCGGCGCGCCCGCCGAGCAAGCGCGGCAGGAAGCCTGGT
>JAJFMS010000120.1 GCA_020696885.1 Armatimonadota bacterium
CAGGGTCGCTGGTGCTGGCCGCCGTGGCCGCGCTGCTGTGGGTTGCGGTGGCGATGTTCGTTCGTACTGCTCGTTACCGGGAGGTGGCTCGGCGCGCAACGGAAGTGGAATGTGAATACCCCTGCCTTCTCGGCGAGCTACGGACCTATTCTGCAGAATAACGATGTCGCACCCTGACCAGGAGCCCGAGGCACTCTTCGCTCCCTCTGCCGCCGAGGTGGCACGGCGAGCGTTGATCCTTTCCGCCATGATCTGCCGCGCCCATCTGGACGCGGCGCCCGGCGATCCGGAGGCACGTACGTTACACGGAAGGATCGACGATTGGCTTCAGCGCCTCGGCCTCCACGAGCTCCTGGCGCCCGAGGAAGCGTCCATCCTCACGGCGCCGCTCGGAGGACTGGAGGCGCGGAAGCGGATCCAGGCCACCTGGCTGGTGGAGGGGCTGGCGATCCTTGCCTGGGCGCTGGGGCGCTACCCGCTGCCGGCGCTGGCCGCGAAGGTGGACGTCTATGACGTGACGGCCGAGCTAGGCTTCCTTGCTGAGGACGCCGCGGGGCTGTTGGACCAGCCGGAACTACGCCCGGTCGAAGAGCTCAACGCGTGCCGGGAGGTGCTGTACGCCGTTCATTGCCGGCTGCGCGACGTGAGGCGGCGCCCGGAGCGAAATGACTTCCACCAGTGGCTGGAGCCGACCTGGCTGGAAGCGCTCGGGCTCACCCCGGAGGCCGTGATCGCGGCGGGTGACCTCGCGATCGACGGGCTGCCGCTGCACCGGGCTGACCCGGCCCGGGTGCAGGAGGTGGAAGCGATCGTCTACGAGCGTCACCGTGCCGCGATCTGGCTGGCCGGCGAGGAGCCCGGCTTCTGGGAGGTGACGGTGGACACGTGAGGCGTCACCGCCGTAGCCCGGATTATTCACCACCAAGACACGAAGGCGCAAAGACGAGACGAAAGAAAGCCTTCTCCGGGAGCGCGTTTGACAAGTAGGCTACGTTCTCCCCTCTAAGGGGTTCGCGGGAGTGGGTGTCCTGTTTCCGATGCGCGGCGAGGCACAGTAACGTGCTCGGTATCTACCGCCAACCTTAGTTCTGGACTCTGCCAACCATACTGCGCCGTAACGGACTCTTTGTGTCTTCGTGGTGAATAATCCGGAATAGGCTGTGCCCGGGCGCTTCGGCACCCGGGCACAGCCGTTGGGCTAGAGGGCTCGCAGGAAGGCGATCATGTCCGCCTTCTCCTGCTCGGTGAAGCCGATCTCGAAGCGGCGGTTGTAGAACTCCACCGCCTCCCCCAGGTTGGCCGCAAGGCCGTTGTGGAAGTAGGGCCCGCGGCCGGCCAGCCCGCGGAGCACCGGGCCCTTGAACCGGGCCACATCCTTCCACTTACCGGTCACCATCGCGCGGCCCGGATCTGAGACCTTCTTGAACTCACCGGTCGGCTGCCCGTTCTCATCCAACCGCTCCAGGGTGTAGAGCGGCATGTCCGGAGTCCGCTCCGCCTCGTCGGAGACGCCGATGTTCAGCGGCCGGCGCATGGAGTGGTTGCCGGCGTTCGGGGTATCGTGGCAGGTGGTGCAGGTGCCCACCACCAGGGGCGCGTTCAGGTCGTCGTTCACGCCGGCCACGCCGGTGATCCGGATCTCCTTGTTGTTGAACAGCTCTTCCCCCCGGGCAATCGAGCGCCGGGCCCGGGCCACCCGGGAGTTGCCGGGCAGGTTCCGCCATGCTTTGTAGAGGGTGAATGCTTCTTTAGTCGAGGGAGCGCCGGTGGGATCCGGAAGGATCGAGTCGTTGATCCCCATGTAGAACCGCTGGCGCGACAGGTGGAGCGGTCCGCCCTTCCCGCCCTGCGCGGTGAGGTCGCCCGCGTCACGGTCGAACGCCTGCGCCATCAAGAGGCTCTGCTGGAACCGTACCATGGCCTGCCGGTGGGGGACGTCGATCGCGCCGCCCTCGGCATGACCGGAGACCGCGCTCTGGGACTGGTTCTGGAAGTGCTCGTCCTGCGGAGCGGTGTAGACCTGCTCGCCGGGGATCTTGGACTCCCGGCCATCCCACATCACCGCGCTCACGAACTTGATGTTCGCGGAGGGCAGCGGGCGGCGGTACATGTTGACCTCGCCGGCGCTCGCGTGGTGATAAGGGTCGTCGATCTCCGCCAGGCGGAACTCTGCGCCGTCGGGGACTGGCAGGCTCACGCGGATCAGCCCTTTGCTCAGCAGCAGACTATAGGCGGACCGGCGCTCGGCGACCGTTCCTACCGGGGCATTCGGCGCGTTGGCGCCATCCACCAGGCGGAAGAGCGGATGCATCCCTCCGGTGGCGTTGAAGCGGGCCTGGATCCCGGGCGGGCTGATCGTCCAGCCCTCACCCGGCTCGTGGCAGTTAACGCACGCCCGGCCGTTGCTTCCCAGGCTGCGGAAGAACGGCGTATCCAGGTCGATTACCCCTCCGGACGAGAACGTTCGGGACTGGCCCGACTCGTTCTTGAACGGCTGCATGTTCAGGATGTAGGCAGGGCCTCGGGCAGCCGAGGCCACGTGAGCGATCAGGGGGAGGGTCGCAGTCACCGCAACAACATAATTCAGGACACGCACTAGAACCTTCCTTTCTAACCGCCGGGAGGCGGTGAGTCCGTCGCTATCCTTCATGGCTGCGAAAGATGAGAGAACCGTGAGCAAAACAGAGGCGGGAGCGAGTTTTGTGAAACTGCTCTCGCGCGGTGAAGAAACCACGATCACTCTGCGACGAACGTTGAGCAATGGGCTCAAGGCTGGTGTAGCCTCTCGCAACATACCGCCGCTGTGAGATTGTGCACAAGGAACACGGACTCATAGCGGCGCTCAACGGGGCGCGGTAAAGGAAGAAGCAGCCGTGGAAGGGGGGGGTCTGGATAGCAGACGAACATTGGCGATTGTCGGCACAACCTCCTCCCATGCAGAGTCTCCAGCCCTCCAGTTGCGCCGGTACGCTCCACGACCCGACCACGTGGCGAAGAGCCCGACGAACGAGCGGACGCCTTGTAATTCGCAATGCGGGCTGCGTAAGGGAACTGCTTCCGAGCGGCGCGCTTACGTTGTACGGAGCACGCAGTACCGGCCCCGTTGGCTAGACACGCGGGTGCTGCATCCGGTATCGTGCCGGGAGCAGGCGCCCACCTACCGGGCGCTGGAGACCCGAGAGTGCGAGATGCCGGCTGAGTTGATCCAGTGCGTGCCCAACTTCAGTGAAGGGGTGGATCCCACCGTCATGGAGGCGCTCGTCCAGGCGGTCCGGGCGACGCCGGGCGTGGCGCTGGTGGATCATTCCGCGGACCCGGACCACCACCGGATGGTGATCACCTACCTGGGAGACGCAGAGGGCGTGGCTCGCGCCTCGCTGGCGGCGGCGCGGATCGCGGTGGAGCGGATCGACCTGACGCAGCACGTGGGCTGTCACCCCCGCCTGGGCGCGCTGGACGTCTTGCCGTTCGTGCCGGTGGGGACGACCTCCATGGAGACCTGTGTCCGCGTGGCGCGGGAGGTGGGAGCGCAACTGGCCACGGAGCTGGGGCTCCCGGTCTTCCTCTACGAGGAAGCCGCTACCCGCCCCGAGCGGCGGAACCTGGCGCTGGTGCGGGGCGCGGGGTTCGATGTGCTCCGGCACCAGTTGTTGACGGAGGAGCGCCAGCCGGACTTCGGTCCGGACCGGCTGCACCCCACCGCTGGCGGCGTGGCCGTGGGCGCTCGCGGGCCGCTGCTGGCGTACAACGTGAACCTGCTCACGGGCGATCTCGCGGTGGCCCGGGCCATTGCGCGGCGCGTGCGGGAGCGGGATGGGGGACTGCTGGGCGTGAAAGCGCTGGGGCTGCAGCTCGAAGGACAGGGGCGCGTGCAGGTGAGCCTGAATATCACGCGGCCGGCCTCCGTGCCGCTCTACCGGGTGTTCGAGCTGGTGAAGCTGGAGGCCGCTCGCTACGGCGTAGCGGTGTCCGGAAGTGAGCTGATCGGCGCGATCCGGCTCGAGGAGCTGCTCGAGGTGAGCCGCTACTACCTCGGGCTGCACGAGCTACAGCCGTCGCAGGTATTGGACCTCTGGGTGGCGCGCCTCCAGGGAATGAACGACGAGGAGGAGCGAGATGGCGAAGATTGATGCGCACGTGGTGCTGTACGTCGTGGACCTGCAGGAGCTGCGCGACTGGATCGGCTGCAAGGACCCGAAACGGTTCAACGAGGCCTGGGAAGCGATCCGCGACGACGACGAATGGGACAAGGACGCGCTGGGGCTGCTCCAGGACCTGTTGAGCCGGGTGATCTTCGAAGGCAAGCTGTACGACGGCCTGGATGACTCCGAGCGATACCTGATGACCCAGATCCTGGTGGATCTGTTCGACGAGTTCGTGGACCAGGACGCCATCAGCGAGGACATCCCGCTGGACCGGTTCGTGCAGGTGGTGGACGAGCTGCCGCGGGGGAGCGAGGCGGCTCGGATGAGCAAGTGGCTGGTGCGCGGCCGGGAGTTCGACGGCGAGAAGGTGCTGTGGGAAGGCGGCCCGGACCGCTTCGCCTCCCCGTTCTTCGGCTTCGTCACCCGGGAGGAGTGCCCCAAGCTGATGGCCGCCCTGGACGAAGCGGGCAAGCGGCAGCGCACGCGCCCCAGCGGAATCCTCAAGCAGCTCCGCGCCGCCGCGGACGAGTGCGCCCGCGCGGAGCTGGATCTCCTGGCTTACGTGGGCTGATTTCACCGGAGGTTTTGACAGGATCAACGGGAGGGACAGGATGGGGGAGGCTGCGGTGAAGGGGCGTTGGGCTCGGCCCAATCACGCCATCGAGTCCTTTACAGCCGGCTGCGCTCGGTTGTCAGGAGGCCGGTTGGTTCAGTCGGCCCCCGCGTCTACCACCGCCGCGACTCCCTTCCTCTCGGAGGAGGGGCTGGGGGAGCTATATCCTGGAGTACAGGAGGGGTTGCAAGGCTGAGCGGTGCTCTCGCTGAAGCCGGCTGGGTGTTCATCAAGACCTGAGGGTGATACCGGCCCACTGGATCGCGGGACTCCTCCGGCTAGCGAGTGGGGCTCACGAGATCCGAGAGCTCCGCGCTCCTGGTCAGAAGCTCCGCAGCGCCGATACACTATCGCCGCCGCTCCATCCCTTCCCATCCTGTAATCCTGTCAAAAACTCTCCCCACACGCTCCTGTTCAGTGTGCGCGGACGGGAGAGGAGAATGCGGATCGCCGCCTAACGGAGTGGTGAACCGTCTCCACCGCCCACCCTGAACAGGAGCATCTCCATGCGCCGTGACTCCACCGGCATCGGCGAGCCGTCGCAGGTTTTCGGCACCGGCCGGGAAGGCTTTACTACCCGCCCGGTGATCACAGGACGCCGGGGCGTGGTGACCGCGGGCCATTACCTGGCCGCCGCCGCCGGAATGGAGATCCTCCGCGCCGGCGGCAACGCCATCGACGCGGGCGTGGCGATGGGGTTCTGCCTGGCGGTGCTGGAGCCGCAGAGCAACGGCATCGGCGGCGAGTCCCCGATGTTGATCCACCACGCGCGCACCGGCCGTACGGTTTCTATCAACGGACAGGGGACCGCTCCCGCCGCCGCCACGCTGGAGCGGTTCCAGAAGCTAGGGATCTCCCTCATCCCGGGCGATGGGCTGCTCGCCGCCACGGTTCCCAGCCAGGTTTCCAACTGGATCGCCGCGCTGGCCGAGTTCGGCACCATGTCCCTGGGAGAGGTGCTGGCACCCGCCCTGGATCTGGCCCGCAGCGGCTTCGCCATGACCCACGGGCTCCGCCGGTGCATCGTGGCCAACCAGCAGCGGTACCGGGAGGAGTGGCCGGGTTCCGCCACACTCTATCTGCCGGGAGGGGAAGCGCCGCAGTGGGGGGACCGCTTCTGCAACCCGCAGTGGGCAGATACGTTCGACGGCCTCGTCCGCGCCGAGCGGGAAGCGGCCGGGAAAGGACGGGCGGCCGGGCTGGAGGCCGCGCGAGACGTCTTCTACCGCGGCCCGATCGCGGAGCGGATTGCGGAGTTCAGCCGAGACGAGCGGTTTACCGACGCCAGCGGCCGGGCGCACAGCGGGCTGCTGACCTATGAAGACCTGGGGGGCTATCGCACCGGCATCGAGGCGCCTACCAGCGTGGGGTACCGGGGCCTGGAGGTGCACAAGTGTGGGCCGTGGTCGCAGGGGCCGGTGTTCCTGCAGCAGCTCACGCTGCTGGAAGGATACGACCTGGCCGCGCTTGGTCACAACTCACCGGACTTCATTCACACTAGCGTGGAATGCGCGAAGCTAGCGTTCGCGGACCGGGAGTATTACTACGGCGATCCGGCGTTCGTGGACGTGCCGATGGCGCGCCTGCTCTCCCCGGAGTACACGGCGGAGCGGCGGGCACTCATCGATCCGGAGCGGGCCTCGCTGGCGCTCCGGCCGGGTGACGTGGGACCGCGCCCGCTGAAGCTGATCCTGGGCGACGAGCGCTCTTACGACCACGACACCACGCACCTGGACGCGATCGACGCCGAAGGGAACATGATGGCGGCGACGCCGTCCGGGGGCTGGATCCAGAGCAGCCCGGTGATCCCCGGCCTCGGCTTCCCGCTGGGCACGCGGGCGCAGATGTTCTCCCTGGACCCAGGGCATCCGAATGTGGTGCAGCCGGGCAAGCGCCCAAGGACCACGCTCACGCCTTCCCTGGTGACGAAGGACGGCCGGCCCTGGATGGTGTTCGGCACCCCGGGCGGGGACCAGCAAGACCAGTGGACGCTCCAGTTCTTCCTGAACGTGGTGGACTTCGGGATGAGCGTGCAGGAAGCGCTGGACGCGCCCACGTTCCACAGCCAGCACTTCCCCAGCAGCTTCTATCCGCGCGCCCAGCACCCAGGCCTGGTGGTGGTGGAAGGCCGCATCCGCGAGCCGACCCGAGAAGCGCTACGGCAGCGCGGCCACCGGGTGGAGGCTACCGGCGACTGGGCGAACGGCCGCGTGCTGGCCATCCGCACCGATCCCGCTCGCGGGCTGATCTTCGGGGGTGCATCGCCCCGGCTGGAAACCGGCTATGCCATCGGCTGGTAGATGGAGAAAGGGAAAATGGGGAAATGCAGCCAGCGTTTCCCCTTCATTGCCCAGCTCCCATTCCCCTGTGAGGTGAATTGATGGCGCAGGAAAGTGGGGCGCACGTTCCGGTCCTGGCCTCGGTCACGGTCGGCGTAATGGGCGATGGCCGCGAGGAGCGGGAGCCGCTCGCCACAGAGGTGGGGCAACTCCTGGCCCGGCTCGGCGTCAACCTGCTCACCGGGGGCGGGCGGGGCGTGATGACGGCGGTGAGCCGCGCCTACGTAGAGGCGCGGCCGGAGCGGGGGATCTCCATCGGTGTTCTCCCCTGCGAGAGCGAGGCGGAGCGCACCCGGCCGAAGGACGGCTATCCGAACCCCTGGGTGCAGCTTCCGATCTATACGCACCTTCCGCGGGGAGGGAGGCAGGGAGCGTCGGACCTCTCCCGCAATCACCTCAACGTGCTCACCTGCGCTGCCATCATCGCCCTCCCGGGAGGCTACGGCACCGTGTCCGAGGTGGAGCTTGCGCTCCGATACGGCAAGCCGCTGGTGGTGTACGCTCCCGACGCGAACACCGTGGAGCACTTCGCGATCGACGCGCACCGGGTGGAGACGATCGGCGAGGTCGAGCAGTTTCTAGCAGCAGCGCTTGCTCGCGGGTAGGAGTGGGCGGTAAGAACGGAGCATCCGATGAGCACGCGACGGGCGGTGATCCAGGGAGCGGCCGCGTTGGCGACCGAAGCGCTGCTGCCCACTATCGTTGCCGCGGCGGCAGAGCCCAACGCGGCCGCCGCGGGGA
>JAJFMS010000121.1 GCA_020696885.1 Armatimonadota bacterium
CGGGGCGCGGCCCAGTTGACCGGCGAGGTGCGGGAGGCGGTGGAGCACTTCTGCGGCGGGGTCAACCGGGCGAGGAGCCTGGCGCTGGAGGAGAACCTGCCCTTCGAATTCGAGCTGCTGGAGTACGAACCCGCGGAGTGGCTGCCGGAGGACACGCTGGCCGTGATGCGAGCGTTCTGGTGGCAGCTTACCGGTCGTTTCCCGATCATCTGCCTGCCGGAGCTCCTGCGCCGCAGCGTGGGCGACGGGCCGCTGTTCGAGGCGCTGCTGCAGCCGGAAGGCGCCCAGGAGACGATCTGGCCCCGGGGCGTGCCGCACCCGGACCTCCCGCGTTGGGAAGGCGAGCCGTCCTCCGGCAGCCACCTGGCGGACGGTGCGGCGCCCGGCAGCAACAACTGGGTGGTGGCCTCGTCCCGGAGCACCACCGGGGCGCCGCTGCTCGCGAGCGATCCGCACGTGCCGATCGCGCTGCCCAGCGTCTGGTACGAGGCGTGCCTGCGCGGCGGCGACCTCGACGCGATGGGCGCGATGTACGTGGGGGTGCCCGGCATCTTCTTCGGCCGGAACCGGGAAGTGGCGTGGGGCCTCACCAACAACATCTCCTCGCTGCGCGACCTGTACCTGGAAGAGACGGACGACTTCGACCCCAGCCGCTACCGCCGGCCCGAGGGTTGGAAAGGGGTGGAGACGCGGCACGTGACGATCCGGGTCCGCGGCAGCTCGCCCGTGCAGATCGAAGTCCGCGAGGTGGACCACGGCCCGATCGTCTCAGACGTGCTGCCGGCCTTCGCGCGGAACGGAGAGACCGTCTCGCTCCGCTGGGTGGGCCGCGAGCCGACGACCGAGCTGGAGACGATGCTGGGCTACGCGCGGGCTGCGTCCGCAGCGGAGTTCCGCGCGCACCTGCGGGGCTGGTCCTGCCCCACCTTTAACTGGGTGATGGCCGACCGAGGCGGCGAGATCGGCTACCAGCTCACCGGGCGGCTGCCGCTGCGCCCGGCGACGGAGCGGGGTTACCGGTCCGGCTACGATCCGCAGCACCGCTGGGCCGGCTACGTGCCGTTCGAGGCGCTCCCCGCCTGCGCGGAGCCGCCGGAAGGCTGGCTCGGCTCCGCGAACAATGTCGTGGCGGTAGACTGGCCGTACCCGCTCTCCGGCACCTGGCCCAGCGACTGCCGGATGCAGCGGCTGGTCGGCTTCCTCAATCGGCCCGGTGCGTTCTCGCCCGCCGATATGGAAGCGCTCCAGATGGACGTGCTCTGCCCGCGAGCGGTGGAATGGGCGCCCCATGCCGTTGCGGCGCTACGGGAGGCCGGGGTTGCGGACTTCTTGCTGGAGGAGCTGGCCGCCTGGGACGGCGCCTACCCGCAGGAGAGTCGCCCGGCCGCCGTGTTCGAGGCGTTCTTCGTGCAGTGGGCACGAAGAACGCTGCAGCACCGCTTCCCGCCGGAGCTGCTCACGCACCTGTTCCCCAGCAGCATCGGGCTGGTGGAGCGGCTCTGGGTTGAGGACGTCGCGGGCTGGTTCGGGGATCCGGAGGCCCGGCTCACCGCGGTGCGAGAGGCCTGGGGCGACGCCCTCGCGTGGCTGGAGGAGCAACTCGGGCCCGAGCGAGACGGCTGGAGCTGGGGGAAGGTCCATACCCTCACCCTCCGGCACCCGCTCGGCACCACTCCGCTGCTGCGCGACCTGTTCGAGCGAGGACCGATCTCCCATCCCGGCACCTGGAACACCGTCAACAACAGCCTCTACGACATCGATCGCCCGTTCGACCAGATCTCCGGCGTGAGCTACCGGCTGCTGGTGGACTTCGCAGGCTCCACGCTGGGCAGCACGCCCGGGGGCCAGTCCGGCCACCCCGGCAGCGCCCACTACGTGGATCAGGTGCCGGGCTGGGTAGCGGGGGAGTATCACCGCCTGGACCGTGATCCGGAAACCAGCGAAGGCTGGACGATCCGCTCCGGCGAGCATGACTCCCAGCATTAATGGAGATCAGTAATACCGATACACTAGACTACGCTGGCTCGCCAGGTGCCTCCCCGCAGTCCCAGAGGGACGACCGAACCCTAGCCCAGCGTTTCAACGCTGGGACCCTCGTCCCCCAACCGCCCCGCAGTCCCGGAGGGACGACCGACTGATAGCCCCGCGTTTCAACGGGGCGAAGGACTCACCGAGCGGTGATGTTGGGGAGCTCCAGCGGCACCTCATCCACGTAGCACCAGCCCCATTCCTCGCCGGGCTCGAACGACTGGATGATCGGGTGGCCGGTGGCGTGGAAGTGCCTGGTGGCGTGCTTGTTCGGCGACGAGTCGCAGCAGCCCACGTGGCCGCAGCTCCGGCAGAGGCGGAGGTGGACCCACCAGTCCCCGGTGCGAAGGCAGTCCTCGCAGCCGGCGGCGCTGGGGGTTACGTCTTGCACCTGCTCCAGGTGAGTACATTCGGCCATCGTTTGCTCCTCTGCAAGCGGGTCAGCGGCTGCTGAGATACTGGTGGATGAGCTGCACCGCCATCGCCCCCTCGCCGACGGCGGCCGCGACCCGCTTCGCCGAGCCGGACCGCACGTCGCCCGCTGCGAAGACGCCGGGCTGGCTGGTCTCCAGCAGGAACGGCTGCCGGGGGAGGCTCCAGTGGGAGGAAGTAGCCAGATCCGGGCCGGTGCGGATGAAGCCCTTGGCGTCTCGCTCGATCTCGGCGGGCAGCCAGTCCGTGCGGGGGAGCGCGCCGATGAAGCTGAACACGCCGGGCGTGCGCACGCAGCGCTCTTCCCCGGTCTCCGCGCTCACGATCTCCACCGTCTCCAGGTGGCCGTTCCCGGACATCCGCCGGATCGTGGTGCGGCAGAGCAGCTCAATGTTGGGCGTCTGCTCGATCCGGTGCACCAGGTAGCTGGACATGCTCTTGTAGAGGTCGTTGCCGCGGATCACCAGCAGCACCTTCCGCACGTGAGACGCCAGGAACACGGCCGCCTGCCCGGCGGAGTTGCCGCCCCCCACCACCAGCACTTCCTCGCCGCTGCAGATCTGCGCCTCGTTCGGGGTGGCGGCGTAGTAAACGCCGGAGCCTTCGAACGCCTCGAACCCGGGCGCTTCCAGCCGGCGATACTCGGCGCCGGTGGCGATCAGCAGGCACCGGGCCGTGAGGGTCTCGCCATCGTCCAGCCGGAGCACCGGGTAGTTGTTCTCGAAAGCGAGGCTCTCTACCCGGCTGGGAATGGACAGGTGAGCGCCGAACTTCCGGGCCTGCAGCTCGGCGCGACCGGTGAGCTCGCTGCCGGTGATGCCGGTGGGAAAGCCGAGGTAGTTCTCGATCCGCATACTGGCCCCGGCCTGGCCGCCCGGGGCCGTGTGCTCCAGTACCACCGTCTCCAGCCCCTCGGAGGCCGCGTAGACGGCCGCGGCCAGCCCCGCCGGCCCGGCGCCCACCACGGCGAGGTCGAACACCGTGTGCTCCATCACCTGCCGGATCCCGATGGCGTCCGCCAGCTCCCGGTTGGAAGGGTTGCGGAGCACCACCTTGTAGCCGCAGGCCACCACCGGCGTATCGGCTTCCGTGATGCCGAACTGCTTGAGCAGCTCGTTCACCTGCGGATCGGTCTCCACATCCACCCAGGTGAATAGGGCACGGTTCTTGGACAGGAAGTCACGGACCCGGAACGTGTCCTGGGAGTACCGTGAGCCGATCACCCGGAGCCCGGTGAACTCCGAAGACTGGTGGAGGAGCTGCCGGCGAGCGATGAACGCCTGGAGGATCAGATCGCTGAGGGTGGCGCACCGGTTGAGCACCTTCCCCAGCACGGCGCGAGGGATCACGAAGACTTCGCAGCCGCGCCGCGCCACCGCGCTGACCACGGCGGTGGAGCCGGTGAGGTGGGAGATGTCGCCGGTGAACTGCCCCCGGTGGTGGACGACAAGCGTCTTCGGCTCGCCGCCGGTGTAGTCCACCATCTCGATCTCGCCGGCGAGCACTACGAAGACCGGGAAATCTCGCTCCCCCGATCGGACCAGCACTTCCCCCTCGGCGTAGCGACGCGGCGACGCCTCGACGCACGCACACAGCTCGGCGAGCTGGGTCTCGCTCAGGGTGGGGAAGGCTGCGGACTGCAGATCAGGCTCGGCCATGAGGTCCGTTCTCCTCGGCGCTACGCGCCGCTCCGGGGGTGCTATCGTGCCGGACGACCTCCTCGTCGACCACTGTAATACTGCACGCGAACCTCCGTCGGCGTCACATGGCGCACCTGGCAACCAGGGAGAGAAGGGACGCAAGGGACGCCAAGGACCGGAGGGAAGGGTGCGGTGCGTCGCCGTCCTTCACCACAGCATTTGGCTGATTAACAGGAGTCCCGCGATCCAGCGGGCCGGTGCTCGTTGTGAGTACGCGGTCCCTCCGGGTTTGCGGGAGGGACGACCGGGCAGCCCTATTTTTCCGAAGCCCGCTACCGGGCTCGGTAGCCTTTCCAGACCCACTCCAGCGCTTGCGGGAGCGTCTGCCGGAAGACCCGGCCGTCCACGTGGCCGGACTCGCGGGCGAAGACGAACTGGTAGGGGTACTTCTTCGCCTTCAGCACCTCGGCCATCCGCTGGTTCGCCATCACCCAGTTGTGGAGCGTGGCTTCGTCGTCCTTATACCGGTTGTCCGTCTCCCCCACGTGCATCCAGATCCGCAGCGGCTTACGCTTCTCCTTGGGGATGAAGTTCTCGTGGTACTCCCAGGCGCCGTGCGGGGAGTCCGGGTTGAGCGGGGACTGCTGGTTTACGTAGGTGCCGGAGTAGGAGAGCACGCGGTGGTACAGCTCCGGATGGAACCAGGCCATGGTGAACGCACAGGCCGCGCCGGAGCTGCCGCCCATCGTCATCCGGGCGTCCGGGTCCTTGGTGAAGGTAACGCCGTAGTCTTTGGTGATCCGCGGCAGGACCTCGGTCTCGATGAACTCGGCGTACTTGCCGGAGACGGTGTCGTACTCCAGGCCGCGCTGGCTGCCCTGGGCATCGCCGCCGCCGGAGTCGATCATCACCGCCACAATGGCCGGCAGGCGGCGATCCGCGATCATGTTGTCCAGGATGGTGGGCAACTGCCCGTTGCCCATGCTGTCCTGCGATACAATGAGCGGCGCCGGCTTGCCGGGCACGTACTGGCTGGGCACGTAAACAGTCACTCGCCGCTGGTAGGGCACCACCTGCCCGGGAGCGGTCTTGCTGATGCCGGGGTAGAGCTTGCTGTCCGTGGAGCTCATGGTGAACCGGTGGACCATTCCCTTGGGCACGTTCTCCCGCGGCGTCAGTTCCGGCGCGTTGGCGTACGGCGGCAGCAGCAGGTAATCCCCCGTGTCCGCAGTCGGCGTGTACGGGGTGAACTTCGTAAAGTCGACCGGCGGCGCCTCGGCGGCGGCGGCGCCCGCGACCAGTATCGCCAGGCCGAGCACAGCGGTCCGGATCATCAATGGTGCTTTCATCAAACCCTCGAGAAGTGCGGCCGGAAAGTCGCGTGAAGACGTGCTTCCGGCCCTCCTGTTGGCCCGGAGGCGCCCGGCCTCCTCTCCGGATGGGGGGGACGCACGTGGCCTGCATGGAGAAGCGCACGGAAGCGGTTGCAGGTTCCGGCTATTCCGCGTTGTAGATCGCCTCGCACACGCGGCCCAGGGCGCGGCCTTCCCGGTTGATGCCGTCCGCGTCGGTCAGCATGCGGTTGTTGAGCACCAGGGAGATCACCAGTCGCTTACCGCTCTTCGAGGTGAGGTAGCCCGCCAGGGCCTTGCTGGTGAGCAGCCGGGTCCCGTTGAGCGGGTTGCCGACCACGTACGTCCCGGTCTTCGCCAGCACCTTTCCGCGCGCTGGGCTGTTCTCACCCACCACGGTGGCCAGCGTGCCGTCCACCCCCAGGATCGGCAGCGCCTCGCGGTAGACCGGAAAGTCTTCCCGCTTCGCCATCGCGCGTAGGAGCTGGACCGTAGCGCGGGGGCTGGTCATGTCGGACGGGGAGCCGCCGGCGCCGCCGCCAAAGGAAATCGTCTCGGCCTCCACCCCGGCGCGCTTGAAGAACTCCTGTTCCAGCCGCAGCCCGTCGCCCAGCGTGCGCTTGCCGTGCTTCACCGCCACCAGGAGCGGCAGCATGCTGGCGTGGAGGTTGTGGCTCACCTTGAGGATCAGCTTGGCGTTCTCGCTGAACGGCGCCGAGGTGTGGAGGGCTGTTCGCGGCAGCCCCGATACCGCTTCGCGGGTGGGTAAGGCGTCTCCGGGGTTCACGCCGAGGGCGGAGGCGTCCACCACCACGCCCACGCGGCGCAGCGCCTCGATGAACAGGGAGCGCGCCCAGGAACTGGGATCATCCACCTCCTGAATGCTCACCACCGGCGCGGCGTCCTCCGCAATGGCGCCGCGCACCACGATCCGGCCGGCGGTGGGCGAGCTGATCCGGAGGGAAGTGCTTCCGCCTTTTGGCAGGGTTTCCACCCGCGCGTCCACCTGCAGCGCCTCGCAGTGGGGTCGCCATTCCACCTGCGCGGCGGCGCCCGCGGCGCCGGGCTTCACCGTCACGTCGATCACGTTGTCGTTCACCACGATCGGCGTCACCTGGCGCGGGCCGCTGCCGGTGCTGTCCGCGGGCTCGAAGAGGCGGTCGTCGACCAGCACCTCACCGTCTACGCGGCGGATGCCCGCGGCGGCGATTTGCCGCGCCAGGTCGTCCAGGCCTGCCAGCGGGTCCGGCGCCGTCAACTGCGCGGGGCTGTTGAAGCCCGCGTAGATGTGGTCCGTGTTAGTGAAGGCGATCTTGCCCGGCGAGGTGGCTCGTCCGCCCAGGGTGGGGTCGCCGCTGGCCACCAGGATCAGGTCACCCTTTAGCCGGCCGTCCTGCACCTCGCCGCGGCGGTAGACCGGGGTCTCGAACCGGTAGCCGGCGCCCAGCGCGTCCAGCGCAGTGGCTACCGAGTACAGCTTGGTAGTGGAGGCGGGGGTGAAGAGCTGGTCCGCGTTCCGCTCGTAGAGGGTTTTGCCGGTCTCCTGGTCCGTCACCAGCACTCCCCAACGGGAGCTGCGGTACTCCGGGGCGTCGATAATCGCCTCGATCCCGGTTTGCAGTCCGCCCTCGGCGGCAACGGCGCCCGTCGTCAGGAGCAGCAGGAGGCTGAGGGCCACCGAGGCCCGGTTACGCAGGTTGGCTCGCATTCTCATCGCCTTCTCCTTCGCCTCCGGGTGGGGATGCAACACCGTTTGCAATGCGCCGGACCGGAGTGTTCGCAGCTCCTGAATCGGTTGCGACGCGGGCGCCTGCTCACCTCCCACCCTTTCAAAAGAAGGCTCTGTAAACAGGAATATCTCGCGAAAGCAATGGGTAGAACTCCCCGGCGTAGGGCTTGACCGGGCGGCGCAAGGTTGCTCGCTCAGTTGAGGATTGCCAGCGCGCCGGCGGGATCGGGAACCCCGCGGCGGTGGAGAGACGATGAGCGACGAGACGGGGCGACCCACGAAGCGAGGCGGGGCGACCTTTGGACCCACCGTGTCTCCCGGCGAGGCGGAGCTGAAGCTCCGGCTGCTGGTGGAGAACGTCCACGACGTGGCGATCTTCCTCATGGATCCGGACGGGATCATCACCTCCTGGAACGCCGCCGCCGAGAAGATGAAGGGGTTCTCCGCCGAGGAGGCGATCGGCAGTCACTACCGGATGCTCTACCTACCGGAGGACGCCGCCCTGGGGAAGCCGGAAGAGCACCTGCGCCTGGCGCGGGAGCAGGGGAAGTTCAGCGAGAAGGGTTATCGCGCCCGTAAGAACTCCACGCCGTTCTGGGCCCAGGTGATCGTCACCCCGCTGTGGGACGACCGGGGT
>JAJFMS010001165.1 GCA_020696885.1 Armatimonadota bacterium
TTGTGCTCGCTCCGCAAAGCGGATTCGCGGTAACCGCAAGCTCGGCCGCGGGTCCCACTCGATAGGACACGCGGTGCAGGAGCAACGAGTTGAAGCGGCGGCAGTTACTCCGGATCGGTAGTATCCAATTGGGAGGCCTGGGTCTCCTGACGCCGGGCGCGGCCGCACCGGCGGCGGTCCGGCCCGCCCGAGCCCGAGCCTGCATCCTGCTGTTCATGGACGGCGGCCCCAGCCACATCGACCTGTTCGACCTGAAGCCGGACGCCCCGTCCGAGATTCGCGGGCCGTTTGGCTCGATCCCCACCACGGTACCCGGCACCCGCGTCTGCGAGCATCTGCCGCGCCTCGCCCGGCAGATGCACCGCCTCCTCCAGATCCGCAGCGTGCGCCACGAGGAGCTGGTCCACGACCCCGCGGTCTACCAGACCCTCACGGGCCGCAAGCACCAGAACACCGGCGGCGATCTGAAGGTCGACGCCTCGGACTTCCCGCAGGTCGGCGCGGCGTTTGGGCGGGTCGAGCCGTCGGCCGCCGTGATGCCGAAGGTGATCGAGCTGCCCGAAACGATGAAGATGGGCGCGCGGATCCTGCCCGGCCAGAATGCTGGCTTCCTCGGCAGCACCCATGATCCGTTCCGCGTGAACATCACCCGGGAGGGGGAGGTGAACCGGCCGGATCTAGCCTGCCTGCCCGCCATCCAGGACCGCATCGAGCGCCGGGCCTCGCTGCTGCGCCGCCTCAACGCCCAGGTGACCCGGCTCGGAGAGGCGGAAGCCGCCGGCGCTCTCGGTGAGTTCCAGCAGCAGGCGCTGGAGATCCTCGCGGACCCGCGGGTCCACGAGGCGTTCGACCTCTCCCGGGAGAGCACCCGGCTCCGAGAGCGCTACGGCCGCCACCGTCATGGGCAGTCGGTGCTCCTGGCCCGCCGGCTGGTGGAGGCCGGCTCGCGGTTCGTAACGGTGTATTGGGGCCAGGAGATGCAGGATTGGGCCGACGGCCAGGGGGCCCGCCTCGCCAACAACCCCTGGGACACCCATCGGAACCACTTCCCGCTCACCCGGGACGAGTTGGTGCCGCGCGCGGACCAGGCGCTCAGCGCCCTGCTGGAAGATCTCTCCGAGCGCGGGCTGCTGGATGAGACGCTGGTGGTGTGGATGGGGGAGTTCGGGCGCTCTCCCAAGATCAGCGAGTGGGGTTCACGCGAGCACTGGCCGTACGCCAACACCTTGCTGATGGCGGGAGCCGGCTTGCCGGGTGGAGCGGTCTACGGCAAAACCGATGGCTGGGCCGCCGAGGTGGTCGAAGCTTCGGTATCGCCGGCGGACATCACCGCCACGATCCTCCACCTGCTCGGCGTAGATCCAGGAGCCTCGATCCACGACCAGGGTGGCCGCCCGTATCCGCTCTCCACCGGCGAGCCGATCCGCGGAATCCTTACCGGTCTCGGCTGAGTCACCCCAGAGGCGTTCGCGTCAGCAGTAGCCAGATACGCACGTTGCGCAAGCAACCTCGGAGTTACTGGACCTCCGGTCTCCGGCTGCGCCGACGCCGGACGCCCCAGAGAGAGAGACCACACGCTATCCCGCCCAGAATCCACAACCCCGTCGCGGACTCCGCTACCCCTGCACGGCTCGGCGCAGTGGGTGTCGCGGTCGGGGCTGCCGGAGTAGGGGCCAGCAGGCCGAGCCTGACCAACTGACCGAGCAGGCGCTTCTCCCCATCCATCAGTGCCTGTGACTTGGGGCTGGGCTGTGAGGTAGCGTGATCAGCCAGCTCCGCGCGGGAGATCAAGTGCACACTTCCCCGCTTGCCGTCGATCTGTGCCTCGCGGAGCCGGGTCGGGAACGCCTGGACCAGGATACCGGCCGGCAGGAACCAGGAGCCGTCAGCAGCCTTTGAGCACTGCTCCACAGGCACCGTGACCGGCACTCCCCCCTTCACGAGCAACACACCGGCCTTCAGGATGACGCTACCCTCCAGCGCGCTGACCAGCTTCTGGGATACCAGAACCTGCCCCTTCGACCGCATCGCACACTCATTCCGGAGGATCTTGCCCGCAAGCATCACCCGGCCGGATGGCGGCCGATGTCCAAGCGCGGTCGCATACTTCTGCACGTCCAGAATCTGCCCCGTAGTGGCATCGACGTCCGTTCCGCGCACGATCTCCTCGCCGCTCGGCATGATGCCACGGATCCGCAATGACCAGGTTAGCTTACCGTCGGTATAGAGGAGCTTCGAGTACTCCACTGCAGTGACCTCGAGCATCTGCGCCGCGGCGGCCGAAAGATCTCGGGCATTCGCTTCCGTGATTGTCGGGGGGAGGCCGGCCTGCTCTGGGATGGGCGTGTAGCGATCGCTGTAGAACACCACGAGCCCCGTATCGGCTGCCACCGTCACTCGACACCCGTTGTCCGTAAGCGCCCCGTTTGACGGAATCTTCTGCGCGATGTTGTACTCGTACGCGCTCCCGTTGAACTCGGGCGCCCCGGCCAGGGCCAGCGTCATGGCCGCCCCTTCCGCGTAACGCTGCGCTGCGGTCTGCAGCGCGATCTGCTCCAGTTGCTCCTGGGGCAGTTGATCCGCTTCGATCTCCTCGGCAGTCCGGTTGGACACTCGCGAGCCGAAGAACGTTGCCACGCGGCCGGTGACGCCGTCCACGCGATAAGAGTCGCCATTCACGAGCTCGAGCTGATACACCCCGCCGGCGATCGTAACTGCAGTCTCCTCCGCGACGATCTCGGTGGGATCTACCCCGGAAGCCGCCAGCACCTTCGACCGCGCCTCATCCAGGGAGACGGTGAACACCGGGGGAAGATCCGAGCAGTTCGGATCGGGATTCGCAGTCGCCCAGGCCTGCCTCCGGACGGTTCGTAACTTGCCGGGCGGCTGGGCGGCCTCGGCTCCGGAAGCCACGCTTGCAAGCGATGTAAGGAGGGCGAGGGAGGCTAACCGACGTCCCCACGTCATTGTCTGCATAGGACAGGCCTCTTTGCTTATGGGAGCCCCAAGGTGCGGGATATCGTGGTCCAGCGTTCCCGAACGCCGCTGTCGACACCGCACCACTTACCGGCCACGATCATCTGGTTCCCGGAGGCATCACAGGTCCCCTGCCAGCTCACCCTGCAGTAGCCGGGAGAACTCCCGGCTGCGCTGGAGTGCCTGCGCGGCCGCGTCTTCATCCAGCTCGTTTTCGTCCGCCAGCAGGGCCGCGCGTCCCGGAAGCCACTGGTCCCGGAGGGCCGCGGCATGCTCCCGGATACTGGGGTCCTCCGGGTTGCTAAAGAGCAGCTCCAGTACGCCCAGCAGCCCGTACTTCCGGTTGACCGGCTCGTCCGCCAGCTCGTCCTGCAACTGCCGCGCGATCTCCCGGTTCCGCGCATGCCGCTCGTCGCAGATCTCCCGGCCGCGCTCGGTGAGCATCTGGTCCCGGAAGCCTTCTTTCATCCCCAGCCAGCGGGGCAGCTTCTCCACATAGTAGCGCAGGTCCGGCGTCTCACCCTGCGCCAGGTCGATGCCGGCGTTGATCTGGATGTTCCGATAGAACGCGGTGAGGCCCACGTTGGGGTCGATCGTGTCCGCGTCGTACAGGATGCGCACCTCCGGCTCCCGGTAGCGCTCGTCGAAGACCTCCGGCGGCACCTTCCCCTTCAGGTGCCCCGCCACGAGCTTACCGACCGGCTTGATGAACCCGTCCGACAGTCCGAAC
>JAJFMS010000122.1 GCA_020696885.1 Armatimonadota bacterium
GCCTTCACCACCACCGAGTAGATGCTGCGCACTTCCTAGTTCGCGTCATTCACCGGCGAGTTGGTCTTGTACCCGTAGTAGGCCGGGGACTGGTTCAGGTTGTTCGCGGCCGAGGTCCAGCAGGAGAGGACGTTGGACGCGCTTCCCTTGATCATGTAGCCGTCGCCGCCCAGCACCCCGAGCGTTCCGTAACCGGAAGGCGCCGTGCTCTGGGCCGACAGGTCGTCCACGTAGAAGTCCAGCACCACCACGCCGGCCGTATTCGTGAACCGGAACTCGGCGTGATCGCTGTTGACCAGGTCCTTGAACGTGTGTCCCTTCCCGGAGCCACCGCGGTAACCGGTGGAGGAGCCGGTGCCGTAGGTGTTGTCCACCACCGCCAGGCTCTGGACAAACGTCGCTTTGACGTCGCCGTTCGCCAGCTTCTCGGCGGTCATGAAGCCCGCGACCGTCCCGTTCGAGGCGGTCATCACCAGGGCCGGCACCACCGACTTGCTCAGCGTGACGCTGGCGCCGGGGGCCAGGGTAGCAACCGTGCCGACTACGAAGTCGTCCGCCGTATAGCCCGGCGTCGCGTTGTCGTCGGTCACCGTTACGTCCGTCACCTGCACCGCGCCGGTGTTCGTCACCTTGTAGGTGTAGGTGATCGGCTCACCCGGGGCGGCCGTGGTCTTGCTGGCGGTCTTCACCAGCGAGATCCGCGGCGTGGCCACCAGCCCGGCGTCCACCGTGCGCACGTCCTTCACCGAGGAAGAGATGGTCACGGAGGAGGTAAGACCGGTGCTCACCGAGGCATCGCTGTCGAGCTCATCGTTCGACCCCTGGTCAGCGGCGGTGAAGCCGTCGTAGCCAGCCACCGCGAAGAACTTCACGGTGTACGTCCCAGCGGACAGGCCGCTGAACAGGTAGGCGCCAGCCGAGTCGGTCACCGTAGTCTTGATCGCCACTCCGTTGCTGACGAGGTCCACGCGAACGCCACCCACGCCCGGTTCGCCGGAGTCCTGGATCCCGTTGCGGTTCGTATCGAACCACACCCGATCACCGATGGAGCCCGAGACCGGCGGCACCGCGTAACCGAAGTCCACGTCGCGCTTGTTCTCACCGGCGCCAATGTTAAAGCTCGCCTTGCTCGCGGTGGTCACCCCATCCAGGTCGTAGGTCTGGGTGAGCGCGGAAGGCACGTTCGACACGGCCACCGAGTAGCCGCCCGGCTGCAGGTTGCTGAACAGGTAGAGCCCGCCTGCGTCCGTGGTCGTCGTCGCCACGGTGGCGCCGGTGCTGTCCAGGAGCTTCACGGCCACACCGGAGATACCGGTCTCGCCGCTGTCCTGAACCCCGTCGCGGTCTACGTCCAGCCACACCCGGTCCCCAACGGAGCCGAGGTTGCCGTAGCCGAAGTCCACATCCCTGCGGTCCTCACCGCCGGCCAGGGTGAAGCTCGCCTCATTCGCCGAGGACACGCCGTCCAGATCGTAGGTCTGCACCGTGCCGGCCGGAACGCCGGAGACGGTCACGGAGTAGCTGGCCGGTAGGAGACCGCTGAACAGGTAGAGGCCGTCCGCATCCGTCGTGGTTGTCGCCACCGTGGCGCCGGCGCTATCGAGCAGCTTCACGGTGACGCCGCTGATCCCGGCTTCGCCGCTGTCCTGCGCGCCGTTCAGGTTCGCATCCAGCCACACCCGGTCGCCCACGGAGCCGAGGCTACCGTAGCCGAAGTCTACGTCCGTCCGGTTCTGGCCACCAGCCAGCGTGGCTGCTGCCACGTTAGCCGAGCCGGTGCCGTCCAGGTCGTAGGTCTGCACCACGTCATCAGGGAGGTTGGAGACCTGCACAGAATAGCTGCCCGGCTTCAGGCTGCCGAACAGGTAGAGGCCCTCGTCATCCGTCGTCGTCGTAGCGATCACGGCGCCGTTGCTGTCGAGGAGCTCCACCGTAACGCCGTCGATCCCGAACTCGCCGGTATCCTGTGCGCCGTTGAGGTTGGTATCCAGCCAGACCCGGTCACCGATCGAGCCCAGCAGGCCATAGCCGAAGTCCACGTCTGTCCGGTTCTGCCCTGCGGCCAGGGTGGCAGCCGCGGTGTTGGCGGACGCCACGCCGTCCAGGTCGTAGGACTGGGTCAGGCCGCTCGGCAGGTTGGAAACCGTCACGGAGTAGCTGCCCGGCTGGAGGTTGCTGAACAGGTAAAGGCCGCTCGCGTCCGTCGTCGTCGTGGCGACGGTCGCACCGGCGCTGTCGAGCAGCTTCACGGTGACGCTGGCGATCCCGGTCTCGCCGCTGTCCTGCGCGCCGTTGAGGTTCGCGTCCAGCCACACCCGGTCCCCGACCGAAGCCAGCGAACCGTAACCGAAGTCCACATCCCGCTTGGCCGCGCCGGAAGCCAGGCTGAAGCTGGCCTTATTGGCGGTGCCGATACCATCCAGGTCGAACGTCTGCGTCAGGCCGCTGGGCAGCCCTGACACTTCGACGCTGTAACTGCCTGCCGCCAGGTTGGAGAAGAGGTAGAGGCCGCTCGCGTCCGTGCTAGTAGTATTGAGCACGGTGCCGCCGCTGTTCAACAGCTTCACGGTGACGCCGGAGAGGCCGGTCTCGCCGCTGTCCTGCGCGCCGTTGAGGTTCGCATCCAGCCACACCCGGTCGCCCACCGACGCCAGCGTCACGGCGCCTACCCGGTAACCGAAGTCATAGGTCAGGTCCACCTGCCCGCGCTGCAGAGCTCCGGACGCCGTGTTCGGCGTCCCCAGACCGTCCAGATCGTACGTCTGGCTCAGCACCTGCGAATAGGTGAGCGGGTTCACGGTTACTGTGTAGTAGCCGGCACCGAGGTTCGCGAAGGTGTACTTGCCGCTCGCGTTCGTGGTTGCCGTCGCCCGGTAGTCGGTGGCGCCGTCGCCGTTCAGGTCGCCAGTCAGGACCACGCCCAGCGACGCGATACCCAACTCACCGGTGTCTTGCACGGCGTTCCCGTTCACGTCCAGCCACACCGTGTCGCCCAGGGACGCATCACCCCGGTAACCGAAGTCTTCCACCAGCACCGACCGCGACGTCACCGTCGCATCCGGCACGCCGTCCCGCGTGTTATTGATAAAGTCCAGCACGGCGCCTTTGCTCGGCGGCGTCGCCGCGGACGGGTCCGCCGTCAGCGACATCCCCAGCGGCAGCGTGTTCGTGTCCACCGCCACGCAATACCGCCCCGGCGGCAAGTTCGGGAACAGGTACGCCCCATTCAGGTCCGTGGTGGTGTACATCTGCTGCTCGAACACCCCGTCCACGTCCATGTCCACGCTCAGCACCATCCGGATCCCGCCCAGCCCCGGCTCCGTCGCGCCCTTCAGCTTGTTGCCGTTCAGGTCGCTCCACACCAGGTCCCCAATCGTTACCGGCGGCAGCGTCACCCCCGGTGCCCGGTAACCGAAGTCGTTCGCCAGGTCGCTCCCGTTCGTCTCCAGGATGTCCGCGTTCGACTGGTGGTCCAACACCCCGTCCCGGTCGAACGTCTGCACCAGGTTCCCCGGCGGCGTCACTTCCACCCGGTACGCCGTCCCCGGCGTCACCGGCGGGTTGAAGAACAGGTACATCCCCTGCCCGTCCGTGCTCGTCGTCGCCACCACGCTGCCGCTGCTCAGGTCCCGCAGGCTCACCGTCACGCCCGCGATCCCCAGCTCGTTGGCGTTCTGCACCCCGTCGCCGCTCAGGTCGTACCACACCCGGTCGCCAATCGACGGGGCCCCCGGCAGCCGGTAGCCGAAATCATACGTCAGCACGTTCGCGTTCACCACCGACCGGAACAGCACGTTCCCCGTGGTGGCCACGCGGCCCTGCAGCGGACCGCCCGCCAGGAAGTTGGAGGAGTCCACTTCCACCGAGTAGTCACCGACGTCCACATTAAACTGGTAGTAACCGGTGCTGCTGGTGATGGCGCTCTGCAGGATGAACCCGCTGTCGTCCAGCAGGTTCACCTTCACCCCGCCGATCCCCGGCTCGCCCGGGTCCTGCACGCCGTAGGTGCCGTTCAGGTCCGCGAACACCGTGTCGCCCACGATATACGGCAGCAGCGGCTGGCGCGGGAACCCGTTGATGTCCACGCCCAGGATGTCGTGCTCGAACCGGAACGCGTTCAGGTTCGTCATGTCCATCCCCGCGATGTGCACCTGGTAGATGCCCGAGGAGAGGGTCTCCGTGCCCGCCGGGTAATCCGCGTAGGCCAGGTTGTTCTTGATGTCCGCCCGGGTCTCGATCCGGAAGTGCTCCCACTCCTGGTTGCCGGACGGGTTCGCGTTGGCGTACCGCATGCCGGACGGATCGGTCACGTCGTAGATGATGCTCGGGCCGCGCCGGAACAGGTCCCGGTCGATGTCGTCCGGCGGGTTCCCGCTGGTGCCCGCGAAGCCGGCCGCGATCCCTTCGCCCACCGTGCCGGCCTGCGCCCACAGCGGCAGCTCGGCGACCGTGTTGGGGGTGGTCGGGTCATCCGTGTCCCGCACCGCGGCGGAGAGCTGGGAGCCGTAGTCCAGGTCGCCGTCCCACATGTCGAAGCCGGACACGTGCTCCGGGCGCTCCGGGTCGTAGTAGAGGGCGCTGGGCACGTACACGTAAAAGTCCCAGTTGCCGTCGTAGTTGGTCGGCGTCAGGGAGGGGTAGGCCGGGTAGACCAGGGGGAGGTCCGCATCGCCGCTGAGGGAAGCGATGATGTTGAAGGAGTTCTGGGGCTGGAGCCGCACGCTGCCGGTGGTGCGGATCTTGTAGCAGTTGAGAGTGCCCGCGGCGGCGGTGGGCATGGTGCAGCGGAGGAAGAAGAACTTGGCGCCGCTGGGAGAAGCCGGGGAGCCGGTGATGTTGATCGGGTTCCCGCCGATCAGCAGGTCGGTCCAGCCGTTGTCGGCCATCTGGGCGCTGGTCCAGTGCCCGCCGGGAAACGGCACGTCGCCCCCGGCCGGGTTGGGCCCGTCGCCTTCGGGATCCAGGAAGAGATCGAACTCGGCCTGACCGGCGCCCTGGTCCCAGGTGCCGCTCACGTCGCCGTCGAAGAGGGCCACCGACAACGAGGTGTCGCCCGGGGCGGCGGCGAGCTTGATGTTGATCTCGTTGTTGAGGGTGGAAGTGCCCTGGCTGCCGGCGAGGACCATGAACTTGGCGTCGTTGGTCTTGCCGGTAGGGAAGTAGACAAAACCACCGGTACTGGTGGCAATGGATTGGGTCACGCCCGGCTTGCGGACCGAGGCGGCCGCGGGTACGCGGCGGGAGACTGCGGCGCCAGCCTGTTCGGCGGCGGCGGCATCAGCCTGCCAGCGGTTAAAAAGCTCACTACGGGTGGCGGAGAGGAATACTCCGTCGTCCGTGTTGCTCCCGTAGTAGGGAGTGGTGGAGGCCTTCGCCTTACCCGCGACGCCGCTCACGGCCTGCGCGGAGGACATCAGGCCAAGGACCAGGAGGGCCAGGAGCCAGGAACACAGTTTCCCCATACGGCTCATGAGGATCTCACTTTCTGCGACGGCGATCCGATTGTGCCCTTTGAGGGCGATGGTCGCCTTGGTTGATTGAGCGAGACCCGTCCCCCATCTCGGCTGGCGTCAAACGCCTATTTGGGTGACGACGGACCTCTACTTTGGTTGGATACCATTTCGGACCACGGAAATCAAGTGGTCGAGGCCTAAACTCTTGCAAGTAATTCGGATGATGTCGACCGGTCGGGTTCGGCAGGTTGATAAATCGATTTATCACACCGGGGCAATGGCTATTACCTGTGATAAATCGAATAATCAACACTCGACTACTAATCCGGGCTGTAGACGTGTGGTAGCCAGCTCATAACTACGGGCAGTGGCCGTACCTAGAGCGAGCTAAACGACCCGGCGTCGAGGCGGAACCGCTGGGCGTTGGCATCCGCAGCCGCGAGGAGGGCAGCATCTGCGGGGCGACAGGTGAGGTAGATCACCTGATGGCGCTGAGCCAGCGCAGCAATCGCTTCCACCGAACGGTGGAGCCGATGGTACCCATCCGAATGGACGAGGACATCGTCCATCACCACCGGCAGCGGCTCCACCCCCGGCGCCGCGGCATAGTCCTCAATGAACGCGAAGCGCAGCGCGAGGTAGAGCTGCTCCGCGGTGCCCCGGCTCCACCAGCCGCGAGGCTTGGCGGCGTGCCCCGCTTCCAGGAGCTGGAGCTGGTCGAGGCCGTTGGGCGCGATGATCCGGTGGTATCGGCCGCCGGTCATGGTCTTCAGGATGTCGCCGGCGCGCCGGATCACTCCGGGCTGGCGCTGGCTCTCGAACTGCTCGCGGGTCTTCTCCAGCAGCCGCTGGGTGAGGCGCAGCACCGCCCATCGCTCCGCTAGCTCGGCGACTTCCGTTTCCTTCGCCCGGAGCTCGCGCAGGCGGGCCGTGAGGAGCTCTTCTCGCTCCAGCGCCGCCAGGCGTTCCAGCAGTCGCCCTTCCTCCCGGGTGGCGGTCTCCAGTTCCGCGGCGGCCGACTCCAGCTCTGCCTCCGCCGTCGCCGTCAGCAGCTCGATCCGCTCCTGGTCCAGCTCCATCAGCTCGGCCTCCAGGGCGAGCCGCTTCTCCCCGGGCGCCGAGAGCGTCTCGAGCGTCCGCTCCCCGCTCTGGATCTGGGTGAGCAGGCCATCACGCAATTCCTGATAGGCAGCAGCAGCCCGCAGTTCGTCTTCCGAAGTCACGTCCGCCGCCCCCAGAAGCACCCTACGTGCCGCGACGCTCTCACGCAGCCGCATGCCGGCGCTACGCCACTCTTCTCGCAACTCGCGCGCGCGTCCCAGCAGGCTCGCTCGTTCCCGCTCCGCGGCGGCGGCGCTTTCCAGCGCGCCGGGCAGCGCGCGGACCGCAGCCGGGATCTCCTCCGGTGCGCTGACGGGCCAGCCGATCTCCCTGACCAGGACCGCGATCTCGGCCTCGTATCCCTGCTGGCTTTCCAGGAGCCGCGCGAGCTGCACGGCGTGGCGATCCCGCTCGCGGTAGGCGGCCCGCGCCCGGTCGGCTTCGTGGTAGAGGCTGAGCACCGTCTCGGGGGACGCACCGGCCGGCAGGTGGCGCTGCCTGAGCCACTCGTTCCAGTCAGCGCACGCCGCGGCTTCCGCGCTCTGGAGCTGGGCCAGGTGGTGCTCACCGTCCTCGGCGGTCTCACACGCGGCTTCCCACTCGTCCTGCCGGGCTTTCGCAATCTGCAGCCGGGTCTCGTACGCGCTCCGCAGCTCCCGTGCGGCGTCCAGGAGCCGGAGCTCTTCCCGCACGTCCGCAGTCTCGCGGATGGTCCAGCCGTACGGCTCGCAGAGGCGATCCAGCCAGGTCCGGTGCGTCTCCACCTCCCGCCGAAGCCGCACCAGCTCCTGCTCCGTCTCCTTGCGAGCCCCGCGGACCCGAGTGGTCTCCCGCGCCGCATGGCTCCACCACACCCAGGCAAAACCCAGCAGCAGCCCCGCGGAGAGCGCGGCCATCACCGGCTGCTCCCGCAGCAGCCAGCCGGTAACCGCCGCCAGCGCCACCGCCAGCAGTGCCGGCCAGCCGGCAGGGGCAGCGGCGCTCGGCGGGACGGCCGGCTCCCCGGGAGTTCCCGGGCGACGCTCGGCCTGCTCCAGCTCCCGGGTACATCGCTCCAGCTCACCGAGTCGCTCCCGGGCTTCCTCGAGCCGGGCGGCCTTGGCGGCAAAGTCGGACTCCGGGGGAGGTTCGGGGAAGCGGGTGGCGATGAGGTCCTGCTCCCGGTCGTACAGCGCAGACAGGCGGCGCACCACGGCCTCGGCGTCATCCTGCCGTTCTCGCGCGCTGATCGATGCCTGCCGGGCGGCCAGCA
>JAJFMS010000123.1 GCA_020696885.1 Armatimonadota bacterium
CGGAATGAAGATGGGCCAGGTAATCGGCCCCACCGATCCGCAGGGGATGTCCGCAGTCGATCAGCCGTACACCGTCCGGCACGTCCTCGCGACCCTGTACACCGCGCTGGGAATCGATCCCTCGATGAACTTTATCGACAACCAGTCCCGCCCGATCCCGCTCATCCACGACGCTGAAGCGATCCCGGAGCTGATCGGTTAGGTCCGCAGCGTCAACTACTGCCAGAAGCCCGCTCCGGCAACCGGAGCGGGCTTTTTGCTGCCCGGCGTGTGGGCGGCGGCGCCTAGCGCCGCCTTCTGCTCCCATGCTCCCATACCCCCTACCGCCTACCCCGATACCCCCGCTCACCCATACTCCCTGGCCCCTACTCCCACCTGCAACCTCCCCGACCCCCCGTCCGAAAGGTGGAGAAGCGACGGAGCGGATACAACGATCTGCCCCTCTCCACTCCCCGATAGCAGGCCGACAATGCCCACAGCAGCGCGATAATCCCCGGATTGTCGGATCACTTGCTAATCTGCGGAAACCGGACGGAACCCGGACCGCAGAACCCGGGTCAGTTGATCCATCACCTGATCTTCCGCCCTCGGAGCCACCCGAAGCGGCACCGGTGCCGGTTACCGCTTCTATTTTTTGTACCTCGCCCAGCGTAATGATTAATTTCTTACATTTAACCCCATTACTCCGCCGGCGCTGGCCCGCGATTACGCTGGCCGGAACGCTGGTCGGTGCCGGGGTGCTGGGCGGGCTGCGGCTGCAGCGGCTAGTGGGCGAGCAGCTCCCGGGGATCCTGGACGCGAGCCTCGAGAGCGCGCTGGGCCGGGAGGTAGACCTGGGTCCGATTTCCCTCTCCCCGCTCGGAGCGCAGGTAGCCGGTTTGACGGTCCACCGCATCCAAGGCGAGAGCCGGGACCCGCTCACCGCGAAGCGGCTCGACGTGGAGCTGGACTGGTGGCGGCTGCTCACCCGCCGCGAGCTCCAGGTGCGCCGGGTCGAGGCGGATGGCGCGCAGGTGCGCCTCACCTCGAAGCCAGGGGAACAGGGGAAGGAAGCCTGGACCAGTCAGGTGCTCGCCCTCTCGAAGTCCGGCGTCCAGCGGTTCGCCCTGCGAAATGCATCGATCGAGCTGGCGCCCGCAACCGGCCCGGCTACCTGGACCACGGCAGGCGTCACCGGGGAGCTGGTCCTCGGCTCCCGGCAGTTCCACTACGACGCGAAGGTGAAGCGTTTCGCCTCCGCCGAGGTCGAGCTCACCGGCCTGAATGCCGCCGGCAGCGGCGACGCCCAGGGGCTTACGCTGACCGGCGGCACCGGCACCTACCAGGGCGGCAAGATCCACGCCGCGGGCTCCGTGAAGACCGCCGGCAACGAGGCCCTGCTGACGCTGCAGGTCGAGAAGCTCCCGCTCGGGCGGCTGGCTACTCGCATGGGCATCCCGGCCGAGTGGGCGATGCAGGGCACGGTGACCGGCCAGATGACGGTCGACGCCCGGGACAACAGCCTCCGCAGCGTGCGCGGGACCGTAGACGTCGCCCACGGCTCTCTCACGCGGCCCGGCGGCGAGCTGCCGTGGCAGTCCGCCCACGCCGTGTTGGACTGGACGCCTGCCGCTATCCGCCTCTCCGACGTGCGGATCCTGGGGAAGGACCTGCTGCTCTCGGCTGCCGGCGACGTCACGCTGCCGGCCGGCAAGCCGTTCACCGAAGGCGCCTTCCAGATCACCGGTAAGGTGGAAGCGAACCGGGCCGCCGCAGTGGCACAGGTCGCGGACCTGCTGGCGTTTCGGCAGTTACTGGGCGGCCGCTGGAGCGCGGGCCGCTCCACAGTGGAGTTCCAGGCCCAGGGCAAGGCAGGCAGCCTGGACCAGGCTTCCGCCCATGGTCGCCTGCACGTCGAAGAGTTCACGTTCCGCCCGGTGGCAGGCAGCGAGCCGGTGATGGTCCAGCGGCTGGATGCCGACCTGCAGCGCGACGCCGAGCGGCTCCAGCTCCGGAACGTCCGCGCCACGACCGACGGGCTGACGGTAGCCGCCGCCGCCACGATGACGAACGGCCATCCGGGCGGACCCGCCGAGTTCCTGGCATCCGGATCCGTGGACGTGCGCGACCTCAAGTCGCTCCGCAAGGCGGTGCCGCAGGCGTCGCTCTGGAAGTGGGTGCCGGTGGTCTCCGCCTCGGCGAACGGCCGCCTCGACTTCCGCATCGGCGGCCCGGTCGGGGATATGGAGCAGCTCTGGAGCGACGGCACCTTCGAGGTGCGCGACTTCCGCCTGAGCGCCCACTCCCCGCTGCCGAACGACTCCTACTTCTTCGTGCCGGTGAAGGTAGCGCGCGCGGGGTTCCGCCACGCCCACCGCCGCCTCGAAGTGCAGGACCTGCAGATCGAGTCCCGGACCTTCCGGACGGACGGCGGGCTCACCATCGACTTCACGGCTCCCGAGCCGCAGTTGACCACCGACCTCCAGGTCCGGACCGACGACTGGCGCGGGCTGCCCGCCATGCCTCCCGGCACCCTACCGGAGCTGAGCGGCGGGAAGTTCACGGCCCAGGTCCACGCGGCAGGAACGCTCGGCCAGTTGGCGCGCAGCGAGATCTCGGGCGACTTCCTGCTGGACGGCCCCACCTACACCCCTGCCGTCGAGCCAGCTCGCCCGGTGGCGCTGGACCAGGTGAGCGCGCGCTTCCGCTGGGCCGGCGGCGCCACCGCCAGGGAGCGCGTTCTCGAGCTGCCTGAAATTAAGGTGACCTCCTCCCTGGTGACCGCGACTGCGGCGGGCCAGGCGACCCCGGAGGAGTCCGGCTACCGCCTCCAACTGAAGGTGCAGGCCCAAGCGCCCAACGTCGGCGAGCTCACCGGACGGTTTACAGACGCGATCGCGCTGAGCGGCGGGGCCGCCAAGGCGGAGCTCTCCCTCGACGCCCCGGTGAAGCGGCTGGCGGAAGGGACCATCGAGGGCAACCTCCAGGTGACGGACGCCACCGTCAAGCAGCCGGTCGCGCTACTGGGGCTGACCCAGATCGACGCGCAGCGCTTCGCGGCCACGTTCACCGGTAAGGACGGCGCATGGCGGATCAGCAGCGCCACGCTCACGGCCCCGGGCCTCGAGGCGTCCCTGACCGGCACCCTCGAAAGCTCGGCCATGGACGCTCAGCTCGCGCTGACCAGCAAGACCTGGAGCGCGCCGGAGACCCTGGCCAGGAGCCTGCCGCTAGCCGGTGGCACCATCGCCCTCTCCGGACGCATGCACCGGGGTTCCAGCACGGAGCCGTTCGCGTTCGACGGCGAGGTCCGCCTGGCAGACGCCGCGGCGCGGTTCGAAAGCAAGTCCGCTTCCGTAACCGGCGGCGCCCTCACCGCCGTGCTGCACGGCGCCGGCTCGTTCGGAAAGCCGCTGGAGTGGGTGCGCTCCGGCGAGCTGAAGCTCACTGGAGGGCGCCTCGCTGCCGGCAAGCTCTCGCCGCGTCCGCTGGCGGCGACGGCCGACTTCGTGCGAGAAGGGGAAGCGTTCCGGCTGACGAACGGATCGGCCGCCGCCGGCGGGGCGCAGGGAACGTTTACCGGCGAGTGGACCCCCCAGGGCCACCGGCTGGACCTGAGCGCTCGAACGAAGGACCTCGCCGGCCTGGGGCTCACGCTGCCCGCCGGGACTCGCGTAGGCGCCGTCCGGCTCGTCGGAACGGCCACCGGGACTTCGGAGAAGCCTCTCGAACGGCTCCAGGCGACCGTGGAGGCTCACGACCTCCAGGCGAAACACGGCGAGCTCCCCGCACAGCGGCTGGAGCAGGTCACCGGACGCCTCGACTGGAACGGCGAGCGACTGCAGTTAACGGACTTCCGCGGCCAGGGCCCTGCCGGCACGGTCACCGCTGCCGGCGAGTGGACGCGAACCGCGCACCACGTGGCGCTGACCGCCGCCGGCGAGCAGTTGGAGCGCCTGGGCCTGGCCCTCCCGGAAACCCTCCACATCCAGGGCTTCGCGGTAACGGCGGAGCTGTCCGGCACCGCGAAGGCGCCGCTCTCCGCCGGAACGGGCACGGTGGATCTCACCAACGGATGGTTCCGCCTCGGCCGGTCCGGCCCGCAGCACCTGGACCGCGCCTCTAGCCGCTTCCAGCTCCAGGGCAGTAAGCTCACCCTCAGCGGCCTGACCGCTACCGGCTCCGCCGGCGACTTCACCGGCTCCGGGTCGGTGGCCGGGCGGCGGTTCCAGGTTCGACTCGCCTCCGCCCGCGTCAACCCGGACCTGGTCCGCTGGACCGTTCCCGGCCAGATGAGCGGCGGAGCGCTGGCGGGGAACCTGGTGATCGACGGCACCGGAAGCATCGTGGAAAGCGCCACCGGCCGGTTCCAGTTCACCAACGGCCACTACCTCGCGCCGGTCACGCTGAACCTCGTGGACCGCGCCCTCCTCATCACGGGGCTGGCCGCCGACTACCGGTGGCAGAGCGGCGGCGAAGGCGGCAAGACCACGCTCTCCAACGTCCAGCTCCAAACGAGCCTCGGCACCGGAACCGGGACGCTGGTAGCCCAGAATGGGGCCGGCCGGGTCACCGCGGAGCTCGCCTCCACGAACGCCGGCGGGATCGCAGACCGCTGGCCGGCGATCACCGGCCGCCTGATCGGCGGGGCGGGAACCGGCAAGCTGGACCTCCGCTTCGATCTCGCAGGGGTTCGCGGCACGCTGGCGTTCACCGGCAAGGGCGGCACGGTCCACCTTCCCGGCGAAACGGCGGAATACGCGGACCATCCGGTCGACCGGCTCAGCGGAACCCTCGGCTTCGAGCCCGGAAAGCTCACCTTCACGGACATGCAGCTCCGTGGACCGAAGGCCAACCTGGACGGCAGCGGCACGTGGCAAGACGGCGGCGCCGTTGCCGGCACCGGCAAAGCCTGGTTCTCGAAGGCGTACACGTCCCGGCTGATCAAGCCGAGCGGGTTCGGCTGGCTCGCGAAGCTCTTCGGGCTCCGAGAGATCAAGAGTAACTTCCAGCTCAGCGGCACCTCCGACGCCGTGAAGCTGAACGCCTCGATCACCCGCGGCCTGGTGTGGAAAGTCGCGAAAGGCCAGGTGCCCAAGGAGTTCCAGCAGATCGCCACCGGAAAGAGCCCGCTCTGGGTGAAGCCGGCGGTCGTGGCCGAGGCACCCACCGCCGCTCCCACGGCCGCTCCCACGCGTGCCGGCGGCGAGTAGCGGAAGTCGGTAGGGGTGTGGAAGTCGGGGGCTGTAGGAGATGACGGCGCGCCGCATCGGAGACCCACCCCGCACGCCGAGCCACCCCTCCGCCGGGCCTTCAGTCTCCGGGAGCCGATTATCCCGGCGCCGGTTTCACCCTTGCCTGGCTACAAGCAAGCCGCATCCCCGTCTGACTAGAGTGATCTTAGGCGGTTCTATGTTACGTAACTTGAATCACTAAACCTGAAGCGAATCGTCTGCCCTACTGTCTAATGCGCTCAACACTCCGCACGGCTACAGCGAGGGAGGAGACGCATGGACCGTTCAAGCAGGCGCCGCGGCTTCACGTTGATCGAGTTGCTCGTGGTCATCGCCATCATCGCCATCCTGGCGGCAATCCTATTCCCGGTGTTCGCCCAGGCACGGGAAGCCGCCCGCCGGACGGCTTGCACCAACAACATGCGGCAGGTCACCACTGCCATCGCGATGTACACGCAGGACTACGACGAGGTCCTGCCCTACCAGGGCAACGTTGCTAACCCGAAGGGCGACATCGCAAACTACGCCGCCTCACCCTTCTGCGTCTGGATCAACGGTGCGCAGCCGTATGTGAAAAACGCCGGCGTCTGGTACTGCCCCAGCGCGACCAAGCACTCCGGCGCGCCGCCCACGGCCACTTCGGACAGCAACTACTGGTACAACGGACAGGCGAGCGGCAAGGCGCTGGCGGCCATCAGCCAGCCCGCGTCCAGCATCCTGTTCGTGGAGTGGAAGTACCGCACCCACATCACCGGTCAGCGCCCGTACTTCGACCAGTTGTGTCCACCGACGCCGGGTGCAGGGGGCTCCTGCCCCGACACCTGGCATCCGAACAGCGAGTGGGGCAGCAACCACGTTACGGGGGATCCGCCGCAGGCCGGCATCGGCGCCAACGCCAGCATCCGCGGCGCGCCCTATCCGTTTGCGGACGGTCACGTGAAGTTCATGCGGACTAGCCAGATCATGAGTGCCTGGGTCAACTTCTGAGCCGCCTGCGGAACGCGTCGGGAATGTAGACAGGTTGGCGGCTCCGTAGGCGGAGCCGCCAGCCTGTTCGCACGCCACTGGCGCTGATCCTCGCAGAGATCGCCGACGACGCGATCTGCTAGGTTGGAGCGTAAAGCAGCCCTGCGGTGTTCACTGACGGCGACTACCACCGAGCGCGGCGAGTCCCGCGCTCGGTGACCGGAGGCCCGGATCGAACGCACCACTAAGGGTGCTGCCTACGGCGTACTCCCTTTGTTAGCAAGCCGTAGGCAGCCGCCTCGTGCGGCGTTCGATCTCGGCGAACTACTTCGGGAGCGGCGCATCCCGTTCTCGATTACAGGTGCGAGGATCGAACGCGCCGTCCACTCCAGAGTGTTCCCGGCGAACTTCCCCTGGTTGACCCGTTAGCCAGAGATCCACGGCCGCAGTGCAGGCCTCTTCCGCAGGGCTGTCCAATCCTTCTGGGGCAGCGCTGAGATTGCGTCTGCCGGAGGAGAGTTCCATGCACCTGCTGCGTCGTCTCGGACTGCTGCTGGCCCTGCTCTTCGTGGGGGCGTCGTGCTCCCGGCCCTCCACGGCCGGGAACCCGCGCCCCAATCGTCCCAACGTGCTCTGGATCCTGGGCGACGATCTCGGCCCGGACCTCGCGTGCTACGGCAATAACGCGGTGCGCACGCCGAACCTGGACCGCCTGGCCGCTTCCGGCGTCCGGTTCACGCGCGCCTTCACCACGGCGCCGGTCTGCTCTCCCAGCCGGTCCGCATGGAATACCGGGATGTACCAGATCGCCATCGACGCGCAGAACCACCGCAGCCACCGCGGGGACGGGTTCCGGCTGCCGGATGGCGTGAAGCTGGTGAGCCACCGCTTCCACGAGGCTGGCTACTTCACCGCGAACGTCACCACTGCCGCGCCCGGCGTACGCGCCTCCGGCAAGACCGACTTCAACTTCACGGTCGAGAAGCCGTTCGACGGCACCGACTGGAGCCAGCGCGCGCCCGGCCAGCCGTTTTACGCCCAGGTGAACTTCATGGAGCCCCACCGGGGACCCGCCTGGCCGCAGGCGCGAAAGCAGCCTGAGCTCGTCGATCCCGCAAAGGTCAAGCTGCCTCCTTACTACCCAGACGACGGCCCCACCCGTGACGACTACGCCAACTACCTCGACGCGGTGCATCTGCTGGATACGAAGGTCGGCGCGGTGCTCAAGCGGCTGGACGATGAAGGGCTGGCCGACAACACCCTGGTCTTCTTCTTTGGCGACAACGGCCGCTGCCACGTGCGGGATAAGCAGTGGCTGTACGAGGGCGGGCTGCACGTGCCGCTCATCGTGCGTTGGCCACGCGGCCCGTGGAAGCCGGGCACGGTCGAGAACGGCATGGTCAGCGCCATCGACATCTCCGCCACGTCCCTGGCGCTGGCCGGGATCAAGCGTCCGGCCGGCCTGGATGGGCAGCCGTTCCTTGGCCGGGCGGCGAAGACCCGGAAGGAGATCTTCGGCGCTCGCGACCGCTGCGACGAAACCGTGGATCGCATCCGGAGCGTGCGCACCGAGCGATACAAGCTCATCCGCAACTACTACCCGGACCGACCCTACAC
>JAJFMS010000124.1 GCA_020696885.1 Armatimonadota bacterium
TCAGATGCGCCGGTGCGCGCCGGGGTTACAGTTGTCCGTCATGAACGGGCGCAGGGAGCCGATCGAGCGCCGGGCAACTGGGCGCTACGCGATTGGCGGTCCGAATAGTGAGGTGCGTGATGCAGACCCGGCTCAAAGCTCAACTGGCGACCTTCATGTTCCTCCAGTACTTCATCTGGGGCTCCTGGTACGCCAGTATGGGGACCTACCTGGCCAATGCCCTGAAGTTCGGCGGAACGGAGATCGGCGCGGCCTACGGCGCCTTCGCCATCGGCTCGATGGTCTCACCATTCTTCGTGGGCCTCATCGCGGACCGCTACTTCGCCTCTGAGAAGCTGCTGGGCATCCTCGGCTTGCTGGGCGGCATCGTGCTGTGCGTGCTGCCGCAGACCACCACCTTCGGCTCGTTCTACCCCACGCTCATCCTCTACTGCGCGCTCTTCGCGCCCACATTGGCGCTGGGTAACTCGCTGTCGCTCCATCACCTGGCGGATGCCCAGCAAGACTTCCCCCGGGTGAAGATGCTGTCCGCCGTGGGGTGGATCGTCGGCGGCGTGGTGTTGAGCTTCCTCAAGGGCGAGCAGACCGCCATCCAGTTCTACCTGGCCGGAGCCGTCTCCATCGCCTTCGGCCTCTTCTCGTTCACGCTCCCCCACACGCCGCCCAAGAAGACCGGCCAGAACGTGCCGGTCAGCGAGATCCTCGGCCTGGACGCGCTGGCTCTGCTCCGCAAGCCGTCGTTCGCGATCTTCGTGGGCTGCATGTTCCTGATCTGCATCCCGCTCTACTTCTACTTCGTGAACATGTCTGTCTACCTCGGCGAGCTGAAGTGGCCGGACATCGCGGCGCGGATGACGCTGGCGCAGGTCTCGGACGTGGTGTTCCTGTTCCTGCTGCCGGTGATGCTCAAGGCGTTCGGGTTCAAGAAGACGATCTTTGTCGGGATCCTCGCCTGGGCGGCCCGCTACTTCCTGCTGGCCCAGAGCGTGGCCTCCGAAACCGGGCTGCAGACCGCGCTCATCTTCGGCGCGATCCTGCTGCACGGCGTCTGCTACGACTTCCTCTTCATCGCCGGCCAGCTCTACGTGGACCGAGAATCGAACGAGCGGAACCGCGGCGCGGCCCAGGGCTTCATCGCCTTCATCCTCTGGGGCATCGGCGCCTTCGTGGGGACGCTCCTCGCCGGGCAGGTGATGGGCGCCAACGTGCTCCCAGCCGGCGGCCCGCTGGAGCACAACTGGCAGTCGATCTGGATGCTGCCCGCGGTGGGCGCCGTAGCGGTGCTCGTCGTGTTTGCGATCTTCTTCCGGGAGCCAAAGAAGGCGTAGTGGCCCGTGCGGGCGGTGTTGGGTGTTGGAACCTCCGGGTCATCGCGAGCCGCTCACCGCCGGCCTAGTGCCTCGCCGTTCTTACGCAGCGGCGTGGCGATCCCGAGGGTTGAGCAGCGACCCGCCTCGGCACTTCGACGCCTGGCAGGATCCGTTTCCGGGCGGGTTGGCGACGGGAGCAAAAGACGCTCCCTCGCCATGACGCTTCTTCTGTTAACGGCTCGATCTCCCAACACCCAACACCCAACACCCATGCGACGCTATCGATTCGTAGAGCTTGTAGGACCCAGCCGACCCGCCCGGCAAATCGGGATCTCGCTTCTGGAGGGTCCCCCGATCATTGAAGCACGCGGGCTCAACAACACCGGCGCTGTGACGGGTATGGCGATCCGGGCCTCCGGGATCAGCTCGTGGCTCTGGTGCGATGGCGTGTACCAGGAGCTGCCCGAGCCGCACCGACGGCCGCTGGCGGAGGGCATCAACGATCAGGACCAGGTAGTGGGTGCCCGGAAGTCGGATCTGGTGGAGCCAGAGTACGAAGGCGAGATCGTGGAGCCACAGTTCGAAGCGTTTTGTGCGCACGGGGATCGGATCGTGGTCCTGCATCCGGCTTCCGGCTGTGAGTCGTTCGCCTTCGCCATCAATCGTCACGGGCAGGTGGCAGGCGTCGCGCGCACCGAGGCCGGACTCCGCCGGGCGGTGCTCTGGTCCGCGGGTGGGATGGTCGATCTGGACGCAGCCTGGCCGGAGCGAAGCAGCGTAGCAACCTGCCTATCGGACGGCGGACCGGTAGCCGGGAACGCAGAGTGGGACGGGCTGCGGCGCGCAACCCTCTGGGCGGACGGCACCGCCATCGACCTCGGAGCGCTTCCCGGGGCACAGATCAGCCATGCCTCGGGGATCAACGACTGCCGCTGGGTGGTAGGTCATTCCGGTCCGGTGGAATCGCAGCAGGTAGGCCAGCACCGCCCCTTCATCTGGCGGGACGGCAGGATGCGCGAGCTCCCGAATCCGGGAGGGGGCACCGGCAACGCCCTCGGCATCAATGACGCAGGACAGGTCGTTGGAACCATCACCAACGAGGCCGGCCAGCAGCACGCCGCACTCTGGGAAGGTGACGAACTCTTCGACCTGAATCAGGTGGCGCCGCAGCGATCCGGCTGGGTGCTGGAGGAGGCGGTCGCCATCAACAACCTCGGCTGGATCATCGGCAACGGCCGCCGGGCCGTGCCCGACCCGACCGTGCCGGGCGATGTGGTGGACTATCAACAACTGGGATTCCTGCTGATCCCGGAGTAGCCCCGGTCGCGACCTCCGGGCAAAGCGGGCCGGCCTGGAAACGGTGCGGAAACCGAAGAAGGAATCCCTGGGCCACGCTGGAATTGGAGTCCCAACGGCAGTCTCTGTTGGGAGCCCAACGATGAGCGTCCACTTCCAGTGCCTCGATCCGGTAGTTCCGGACACCCAACCCGCGGCCTCGCGCATGGTTCCGCCGCGCTATCCGCCCGCCCCACCGGGTACCGCCGGAGCCGGCGGATCGGACGATCAGCGGCGGGCCGGAGCCAGCCTGCTCGACGCTCTGGAAGTCGTCCGCGGCCCCCTCGATCAGATTCGCTTCGCGCTCGACACACTCGAGTCCGTCGCCCACGACACGCCGCTTGCCGAAGGGTGCCGCGACGTGATCGACTGGAATCGGCTCTCTCTGGAGATGGAGCTGGTGCAACTGCGGGGGCGCCTGGAAGCCAATGGCCGTCAGTTCTTCGACACGGACCTCCAGACCGTGCGCCGGGAGCTGGCGCGGATGGCCCGGAAAGGCATCAGCCGGGAAGCGCTCGACGTCGCCCTGGGTGTTGATGTGTTCCAGAGCGTCAGCCGGACGGAGGCGACCGGCCAGGAGCGCGTTCCGGACCCAAGCTACCACTTCTCCCTACCGCCTCACTCGCCCGCGGCGCGCCTCGGGTTGATCACGCCCGCCCGGTTCCTTACCCTGGTGCTGGACCAGCTCCTGGCCGTGCTGGATACCCAGAGCACGTCATTCACGCTGCACGCCTTCGATACCCACTTCACCCAGTCGTTCCTTGCGTTGTATCAGTCAACCCGGCTCGCGACACGGCCGGCAGGTGAGCCCTATGTGGCGTTCACGCTGCGGCAGTTCGGTTTCGATCCGTTCGTGAACGATCCGGAGGAGCTGCAGCTCCAGCGCCTCCGTACCGAAGAGCAGAGCGAGAAGTAAGGCCCTTGCAGTTACGGGCGTTTGCTCGGCCAGCGAGGGATTGATGGGAGGGAACAGAAGAGCCGGGCAAAGCCGCTGCCTGGCTTTTCGCCGTCCCGCGTCCGCGAGGACGCCCGTGCCAGCGAGGCGATTTCAATCCCTCGCCGTCCGCGGGATTCGCTCCCGTAAATCCATCAACGCAGGGGGCCCTTTGCCACGCCTCCGCTGCGCATTACCGCTCCAGCACGGTAAACTTTGAGACGTGCAGCCGGATTGTTCCGTAATCTTCCTTGCCGGTGGCCAGAGCACCCGGATGGGCAGCCCCAAGCCGTGGCTCTTGTTCGACGGAGCGCCGCTCCTCGAGCACCTGGTCCGCCGGGCTGCCGCGGTCTTTCCGGAGGTTTTGGTCGTGGCGGCGCCGGGGCAAGAGTTGCCCGGCACGGCAGCTCGGGTGGTCTATGACGAGCGCCCTGGCGAAGGCCCGGTCGCCGGGCTGGCGGTGGGGCTCCGGGAGGCGACGCGCCCCCTCGCTTTCGTCTCTTCCTGCGATACGCCGTTTGTCCGGATGGACGTCGCGCGCCTGCTCGTGGAGCGGTGCGAGGGGTTCGACGCGGCGGCGCCGGAGTGGAACGGCCGGCTGCAGCCGCTGCAGGCGGTATATCGCACCTCGCTGCAGCCGCTGGTGGAGCGGGAGCTAGCGGCGGGCCATCGCCGGCTGACCGCGCTATTCGCATTGTTGCGCGCGCGGATCGTAACTGAAGAAGAGATCCGCGCCACCGATCCCGCGGGCCGCACGTTATTGAACATGAACACGCCCGCGGATTACCGGCGGGCGTTAGAACTGTGGAACGATGGATCCCAAGAAGCTCCTAGAACGAATCCCCCGGTTCGATAAAGACAAGCCGTTCCGCTACCTGGGCCGCCGGCTGGTGCAGGCCATGGCGGAAGCGGCTACCTCGAACATGCTCCTCGGGCAGCGCTCCGCTCCCGGGCGGTATCTCGTGGTGCGCATCGTAGAAACGCCCTCGGAGCGGGAATCGTGGGAGCAGCAGTACGCGGAGAGCCGCGGCGCCATTCAGAAGGAGCTGGAGCGCGAAGCCCAGGTCCGCGAGATCCGGCTGCGCTCCGCACTCGACCTGGAGCTGGTGGTGCTCACCGCCGCGGAAGCGGCGCGCGGGGACGCCGAGCGGGCGCTCACCACGTGTCTCGACGCGTCAGAGGTGGAGGCGTCGCTCGCCCGGCTGACCGAGGAACGGGAGCTGATCGTTCCCCGTCGGGTGCGGACGCTGACGATCGAGAGCGAGCCGCCGGAGGCCCAGGCTTACCTGGACGACCGCCCGGTGGGGGTGACCCCGTGCCGCGTGGAAGACCTGCCGGAAGGCGTGCACCGCCTGGTGCTTTCGCGCCCGGGGTTTCTCCCCTACGAAGAGACCTATCGGATCGAGGCGGGCCGCGCCGGAGAGAAGCTGGTCTACCGGGCCACGCTCACGCCCGAGCCGGAGATGGGCTTCCTGGAGGTGCGCACCTTCCCACCGCGAGCGCGCGTGACCATCGGAGACGAGACGCGGGACTCGCCGGCCAAGTGGCGAATGCCCGCCGGCGCGGTGCGGGTGCGCGTGGAGCTCGACGAGTTCGAGCCGCAGGAGACGGTCGTCGATCTACGACGGTCTACCGAGACCAGCCCCACGCGCCTGCAGTTCCGCCTCCGCTACGCCGGCCCGGCCCAGGACGAGGTGGTGGGCCGCCTGGTGATCTACCGCCTCGACGACGGAGCTGCGGCCGCGCCGCGCCGTGCGGCGGATCCCGCGGCATCACGGATCAGCTCGTTCTTCGACGAAGCGGATCCGGTGACCGGCCTGGAAGAGTGGGACCTGCCGCCCATGCCCCCGGCGGCACCGCAGCCGCAGCTCCTGGCGGAGCGTCCGCTGCGCCGCGGCATCATCCTGATCGGCCGGGACGACCCCACCTCCGAGCTGCGGCCGGACGTCCGGCTGTTCGACGCCGAGAACAGCGTTACTCGGGGCTGCCACGCCTGGCTCTGGATCTACGCGGACCGCTCCACCGGCGCCGCCTACAACACGTTCCTGATCGGTAACAACAGCCCCAGTGGAATCCGGGTCGACGACAGCCTGGTCATGGAGTCCCGGCGGCTCTCCGAGGAGTCGGTGGTGGAGATCGGCAACTTCCGCCTCCGCGTGTTCAAAGAGACTCCCGGGCCGCGCGTCGAGGTGGATTTCTAACCAGACCCCAGTCGGAAAACGGTCGTGCCCCGCGAATAGAGCCGCACGATGCTGGCGTTTCCTGTAGCCGGCGCGTCGCCAGACCGCCGGCCTCCTCAATGTTCGTCCCCCCTCCCGCCAGGCCGCGCTCGGTGCTGGCTCACACGTGGTGGGTGCGACGCCGCTTGGGGTGAGCACGCAGCACGGTATTTCCACAGCGGAGGACGGCTGGCCGCATGCCCCCAGCGAGGGATCTATGCATATCGAATAAATAACCGCGCACGCTTGCTCGGCTGGTGCGAAGGGGTATCCCGTCCGGAGGACGACTGGCCGCAGGCCACCCAGCGAGGGATTTCAATCCCTCGCGGCCGGGCTGGCACCCCGTACGCGTTGATATTCTCAACACCCATCGATCCCTCGCGGCCGAGCTCGCACTCACCTCTCGCCAGGCGCGTTCCCGCCGCCCCGTAGGGACGACCACACACCAGCCCCGGGTTTCAACGTGGGGCGCACGACTCTCCCGGAGGGACGACTGAAGCCGCTGCGAGTCGGGTTCGATTCGGGTTCGATGGCGCTACTTCCCGGGTTTGACCGCGGGTGGGCTCGCGGGCTCTCCGGGGCGCGACGGCACCGGAATGCGCTCGATCTGGAACGGGAAGATCCGTCGTGGTCCGGAGCGGTGTAGGAAGCGGAGCCGGAGGGTGCCGATCGGCCCTCGCAGGTTGGTAAAGCCGACCCGGTACTCCGCCTGGTTAGCGCGGGGCTGCAGCAGCGCGCCGCCCTGGGTGTTGGCCGCCCGGCCCATCGTATTGAGCAGCGACACCCCGTAAGTCCCGTCGCTGGTGGTGTTGATCAGCACGCTGTTCTGCGGCGCTTCCACCCAGATCACAGCCTGGACCTCGTCCCCTTCCACTTCCCACTCGCGGACGGTGACCTTCACGCCATCCTTCTCGAACGGCTCCGGGCGCTTTTCGCCATTCACCGGAATGAGGATCTCCGTGGGCAGCGAGCGCTCATACGCCACGATGTCCCCCTCGATGGCCCGGATCTCCTTGGCGCCGATCGGGAAGTTCGGCAGGTAGAGGTAGGCCCGCAGCACCGCGCCGTCCGCCGAGGTTTCCAGCATCCCGCCGTAATGGGACAGGTCCATCACGCGCGCGCCGGTTTCGGCGGAGACCCCCTTCACCTGGAACATCGCCAGCCCGGGGCCGGCCCACGCTTCCTTGGTATAGACCGCCAACTGCAGGTGCACCGTCCGCGCGAACTGGGCGGGAGCGGGGTCCCCATGCGCGGCGTCCGTCCGGTAGCTGACCACGGTCTTCCGGTTGTGAGAGATGCGGTCCACCACCACCCGGTAGGGTCCGGTGCGGCCTTCCGGAGCCTTCGGCGCGGGCACGGCGGGTGGCGTATCCGCCGCGCGTACGCCCCAGCCGCTCAGGAGCGCGGTCGCGGCGAAGAGAACTGCTGCCGGCCGGGTCATCGAGCTGCTCCGGGGTCCGCAGGCGGAAGCATAACGGTCTTCCCCGCCGCCACTTCCACGGACGTGGGGGTGCCAAGCGGGACCGCGGAAAGGGGCAGCTCACTCGTTACGGTGCCGGTACGGCCGGTCCCGGCATCCGGTACCCAGGCCTGGGACACCCGGTACCGGCCGGGGCGGACGTTGGCGAGCGCCGCTTTGCCCTCCGAGTCCGGCATCACTTCCAGCCAGCGCCAGGGCCCGGCGACGGCGCCGTCCTGGCGGGAGAGACCCAGGAGGAGGTGCCCTTCCCGGAGCAGGCGCTTATCCCGGACGGAGGCGACGACCGACCCGCCCACCCGCGCGTAGAACGGATGCTCCACCAGCGCGGGGCTCTCACCGCCGGCCTGGACCTCCGTCTCCAGCGCCAGCGTATCCGGCAGCGCAATCTCCGGCAGGGTAAACGGGATTCGCTTCGGGGTGCCGCTCCGCACCAGCAGCTCCACCCGGATCTTGGCCGGAAGCTCCTTGAGATCGGAGAGCGCAATATTATGGGTGCGCAGCACG
>JAJFMS010000125.1 GCA_020696885.1 Armatimonadota bacterium
CCATTCCTGCGTTCAACACGGCGATGGTCAGTGCGCCGACCAGGCTGCCGAGCACGGTGCCGCGTCCTCCGCTCAAGCTGGTGCCACCGATGACGACTGCCGCAATCGCGTTGAGCTCGGCCCCGGTGCCGGCGCCGGTGTCCGCAAGCTGGAATTTCGCGGTCAGGACGATGGCAGCAATAGCGGCAGTGATTCCGGAGAGCAGATAGGCCAGCAGCTTGTAGGTGGTGACGCTGACCCCGGAGAGGCGGGTCGCCTCCTCGTTCGCGCCAACGGAGACGATCATCCGCCCGGCGCGCGTGAGCGTGTGCAGCACGATCCCCCCGATCACCACGACCAGCGAGATCGCCACGAGCGGCCAGCCCTGCCCCAACGCGCCGAGCGTGGGAGGCAGCCCCGAGACACTATTGCCGTCCGTGGCGTAGACCGTCAGCCCCCGCGCAGCCGTGTACATTCCTAGCGTCACCACGAACGGCGGCACACGCCCGATGGAGACGACCAGGCCGTTGATCAGCCCACAGGTGAACCCCATCCCCAGAGCGGCCAGCAGTCCCAGACCAAGCCCCACCGGCGCCGGAGGCAACAGCAGCACCAGGGCCGCGGTGGCGACCACTGTCGCGGCGCCCGCGGCTGCACCGCCCATCCGGCTACTGGCCCCGTTCCGGAGGACCACCCCGCCGATCAACGCGCCGGCTACCGCACCAACCGGCAGCAGCATCCCCACGCGGATGAAGGGCGGCGGATGTCCGGTGAGCGCGAGCCCCAGGGTAACGCCGCAGAGCGCCAGCACCGAGCCGACGGAGAGATCGATCCCACCGGTAAGGATCACGAAGGTGAGCCCCACCGCCAGGATGATGTTGGTGCCGGCCTGCTGCAGGATGTTCGGGAGGTAGTCCGCTGTCCAGAACGTCTGGCGGAACCCCGGATGGAGTGAGAACCCCGCGCACACCACCGCCAGGATCAGCCATGGCCGCAGGACCCCGGCCGCCTGGAGCACTGCCCGCGCGGCTGGCGACGGCTTTGTATGCTCCGTCATTCCGGCAGCGCCTGCAGCTCGGCACAGGACGAGAACGCCTGTTGTGGGTTATCTCCGTGGGCGGGCTTCCCGATCACGCGCACGGCCCAGACCTTCTGGGGAGCGGCCAGCCGCAGCGTGAAGAGCTGCCCCGGTTTCAGACCTCTTGCGTTAGTGGCGGTCGTCGCGGGGTAATCGTCCAGGGTTCCGGCGGGCAGCCAGGGGCCGTTCTTCTCGCGGCGCACCTCCACCCGCGGCTTCCCGGCCGAGGCGTCGAACCAGCCGCCGTCGTGGAAGTTCTTCCCGTGGGCGTAGACCACGCGGCGCACGTCCCGCGGGACGTCCAGCTCGATGGCATACCAGTCCTCGTCGCTCCGGTTTCCATCGAACGTCACCACGAAGGTGTCGATCTCACCGTCGGTGATCGAGCCATTCGCGTTGCCGTCGCGGGAGCGGCTCTCTTGACCGGCCGCCAGCAGCGCGGCGGCGGGAAGGGGAGTGCCGGGAGCCCAGAGCCACACCTGGTACCGGCCGCCCGAGGCTCCCGCCTCCGAGAACGGCACCAGCACCGCCGGCTGCGCGGGGCCATCCGCGCTTGTTCGCAGCTTTGTCCGGAACGCGAGGGGAGAACCTGGCTGGAGGGTGAGCGCGTCGCTGGCTCCGTCCATTCCAACCCCACGGGCCCGCGGCAGCCCGGCGTTCAGCTTCTCATCGTAGGCGAGGACCAGCGGGCCCCACGCCAGCGCGGCCTTCTTGTCGTTGGTGTGCTCGCCCCGGATCAGACGGACCGGGATGCGGAAGGTGACGTCCAGGTGCTCGCCGTCTTTCCACTGGCGCGGCGCGATGGCGAGCCAACCCGCGCGCGCAGCCTTCATGTCCAGACGGCCGCCCTTCACGCGGTAGCCCTCGGCCCAGGCCGGCACGCGGAGCTTCAACCCGGCAGTCACCGGCTTCTTCGCGTGGGTGATCAGCGTCACCCGGCCCTCCGAGCGGTCCTTCGGCGCCCGCAACTGCGGGAAGTTCGACTTCAGCTCCAGCGTGAGCGGCTCCCCGGCAATGTCCGTCGTGATGCGACCGGCATCGTACAGGTTCACAGCGATGCCGTCATTACCGCCGTCCCGGTACTTCAGGAAGGCCAACTGGGGCGCAAGCGCCATCCCGCGGGGACCACTGGAGACGCAGCAGTTGATGCCCGGCCCGTACGGCTTGATGCCTTCCAGCGAGGTGTAGTAGCACCACTCCGCGCCGTCTGGCCGCTGCGCGCCGGTGAGGTGGTTGTAGTAGGACCGTTCCAGCTCATCTCCGTAGCGCGCTTCGCCGGTAAGCCGCAGAAGCTGGCTGCTGAGCTGGATCCAGGTCACCGTCACGCAGGTTTCCCCCACGTGGGCGCCCTGCTGGTTCGGGAGGTCGTAGGGCTCACCGAAATGCTCGCCGCGGCTGGCGGAGCCGGTGATGTAGAGCTGGTGCGCGGTTACGTCCTCCCAGGCGTTGATGGAAGCCTGCAGGTACCGGCGGTCTCCCGTGGAGCGATACAGCTCGCAGAGCCCCACGAGGTTGGAGAGCATCTCGTAGGCCTTGGCATTGCCGGTGCGCGCGACGGACTTCTCGGTGAGCAGCGTCTGGAGGATGCGGGGACCGTTCGGCTCTTCCCACGCCTCGACCAGGTACTTCCCGAAGCCGAGGTACTTCCGGTCGCCGGTCGCGCGGTAGAGCAGCACCATCGGCTCCAGCACGCTGGTAGCCGCCATTCCGCCGTGAGTGCCGGCGGATAGGATGCTCTTCTTCCCCGGGCCGAAGGTGCGCACCAGGAGGTCGCCCATCTTCCGGGAGGCGTCCAGGGCCGGCCCGTTCCCGGTGTACCGGTGGTAGGTGAGCAGTCCGATCAGGTTGTACTTGTGGACCCACACGTCCCAGTCCGCGTTGCGGTACAGCCCGAACCGCTGCCCCGGCACGTAGGTCCCGAGGTAGCCGTCCGCTTCCTGGGTCTTGATCAACTCGGCGGCGGCGGAGTCCAGCTTCGCGCGGAGTTTCGCGTCACCGGTGTTGACCCAGGCCAGAGTGGCGGCGTGCAGCCACTTCCCGATGTGCTCGCCGATCCACGCCTGCTCTCCGGGGCGCTTCCGGAAGCCGGCCAGGAGGCGGTCGATGTCCACCTCCAGCAGGCGGTTCTTCTCGCTCCGGGCCACGCGGTCCCCCAGGTAACCCTCCAGGTGAACTGTCTCGGGAGAGGGCAGGATGAGGACGTCGGGAACGGTGGCAGGAGCCCGGTCGGTGACCGCTGGCCCTGCCGCGCCACCGGAGCGCGCGAGCAACAGCCCACCGCTCACCAACGCCATCAGGAAGAGTGTCCGGCTTGGCCGCATGATCGTTTGCACCTATGCACGAAAAACCGCCCCCGCGGCGATGCGGAGGACGGTGGTGCGTTCGATCTCAGGATCGAGAAATCCTCGGATGGCGCTCCGGCGCCTCTCAGCGCGCAACCTGTTGCCCGGCTGGGGCTGGTCGGCCAGCAACTCCGGTAGGATCACCCAGGCGCGGTTTTTACGGTCCAGGACCACCACCGGCGTGTCCGAGGGCAGGCAACGAATAGAGAGCAGCGAGTCCGGCTCTGGAGCGAGGCCAGCCGCAAATACCGCGATACTGCCGTCGCCATTCAACTTCGGCGTGCACGTGACCGTTCCCGCTGGCCCACCGGCCTTCGCCGGATAGCGCTCATGCACGGAGCGCCGGTCGGGGACCGGAAGGGTAGTCGCCTGGATCGGCGCGCGCTTCGTACTGTCTGCGTGCCCCGTCGTTCAGCAGCGGCAGGATCACCAGGCCTTCGTTGTTCTGCGCGGCCGCATCCGTGCGGACGGCCACCGCACGATGCGCTTCAGCTCGTGAACCCCCTCCATGGCCCCTCTTCATCCGACGAGGACGACGGGGGTCACTCCTCACCGCATCCCGCGCACCCGCAACTCGCGGTTCCCGATCACCACTTCCTGGATCTGCCCGCGGAGCTTCTTATTAAGCTGTTCCACGGACGCCGTAAGCTGCTTATCCAGCTCGTCCCGGACGGCATCCGGCGCGGGAAAGCTGCCGATACGCACGGATTCCGTTTCGTACCCCAGGCGGCCGTTCTGGGCGAACAGACGCCCCGCGGCCGTGACTCGCGCCTTCATACCGGCTACGGCGGGCACACGCGCTTCCGCCACCAGGCGGTCCGGCTCGAAGCGCACCTCCAGGTCCTCCACCTTCGCCTTGAGTAGCTCGTTTCGGATGTCCGGCAGCGATTGGATCAGCTCGTTGGCCTCGCGCTCGGTGATCGTCAGCCCGAACTGGTTTGGATCTCGGGCCTGCGGGGCGGAGGGGGCGGCAGCGGGGCTTCCCGGGCTCGAGGGCGGAGGGGCGGGCGCCTGGGCCTGGACCTTGAGCCGCTCCAGCGTCTGCGCCGCGGCCCGCTCGCGCTCCGGCAACGGTCGCGCCGGCGCCGCGTCCACCCGGTTCGAGCGGCGAGCGGGACTCAGCACGTCCAGGTACACCCAGAGCGCCAGTACGCCCAGCAGGCCCAGCACCAGGAACGCAATTCCGATACGCCGCGCCACTGCCACCTCCCGCACCTGAGCCACCGGGCCCGCATCATGAATCCGATGCTATCAGGAACGGCGCCCGGGCAGACGGATTCAGACAAGCGAAAGCGCTCCCGTCGAGACGGGAGCGCTCGCCTAACCGCTTACCTTCCGACCAGGCACCTAACCGATGCCCATTGGGCCGGCTTCCGCGCCGGTCATCCCGGCGAGAGCGCCCTGGGGCGGCGGGACCATCTCGTCGTCGGTGGCCTCGTCGTAGTCCTGGCGGAAGCTCTTCATCTTGTTCCGCAGACTCATCGTGGTCTCGTGCGCGAACTCCTGCAGGCCGTCCGTGCACTGGGTCGTCTTGTCCTTGATGAGCGACCGCGTCTCGCTGCCGCTCTGGGGCGCCAGCAGCAGTGCTGCTCCCGCGCCAAGCGCCGCTCCCCCCAACATCGCCAGAAGATATCGCATGGTTGCGCCTCGCTTTCCGTGGAAGATCCGGTCACGCCGACCCGATCAGAACAGATGGCACGCTATCAGGCGACGGCAGCCGTATCATGGCTCGCGGCGTGGGAAGCCGTCTTCACCTTCTCGATCACCTCGCGGCCGTGCTCGATCAGTTGCTGGGCCTTGTGCCCGTAGCCGCGCGCTTTGTTGCGCAGGTGCCGAGCCTTGCTCATCACCAGGTCTTGCGTATCGCTGGTGCACTTGGCGGTCTTGTCACTAATGAGCTTGCGCGTGCCCTTCCCGGCCGGAGAAAAGAGCAGGCCCAGGCCCGCCCCGACGGCCGCTCCGCCCACCGCCATCCAGAATGTTCGCATCTCGCACTCCTTCCGGGACGATCCGGTCCTTCCACCGCGCGAGCTAGGACCGTGATCCATGCCGGCTAAATCAAACGGTCCCCGGGCACTGCCCAGGGACCGAAGCTGAAATCTCGCGGACTTACTCGCCGCCGGGGGTCGCAGGACCCGCGGGAGCGGCCGGAGCGGCCGGGGCAGCCGGCGCCGCGGGGGCAGCCGGAGCGCTAGGACCCGGCACCGGTACCGGAATCACCTGCGGGCTGGACGGCGCCGATGGCTGGATGATGGTGGTGTCACGGCTCGGCGTCGGGCTGCTGGCGTTGACGTTGCCCGAGCCCCACACGAACCAGCCTACCAGGCCCAGAACGGCCACCACGGCAAGGATGGTCGCCAACGCCCATCCGGCGCTGCTCTCACTATCTCTATAGACTACCGGCATCTCTGATTTCCTTTCGTTAGCCGCCCGGCTCTTGTTCCGGGTTCAGCGGGTGTTACCCCGCCCAGCACGAAGGGAAACCGAGACGGCGCCGGGGTCCTAGTGCTCCATTGGATGGCGGTCTCTGAAGCGATAGCGGGATGTATCACCAGACGTCGGCCGACCATTCGCGACGGACAACGGTCGCACCAATCGGAGAGGTGCCTACCGTTCGCCCGAGTTCTTGATGCTCGCAAACTTCACGCACGCCGCAACCGGCGCTTGGACGCTTGTGTCAGTCGCTCTTGGTGGGCACCGGGCAATACTGGCGCTCGGCGGCGGTGATCTTGTCGATCCGGCGCTGGTGCCGGTCCGCCTGGCTGAACGGCTCGTTCACCCAGACCTTGATCACTTCCAGGGCCGCGCCGATGCCGATGACGCGCTCGCCCATCGTCAAAACATTGGCGTCGTTGTCACGCCGCGAGGAGCGGGCGCTGAAAACGTCGTGGCAGGTCACTGCCCGCACCCCCGGCACCTTGTTGGCAGCGATGGCCGGACCCAGGCCGGAGCCGCAGGCGAAGATCCCCAGGTCCACGTTGCCCGCGGCCACGGAGTCCGCCACCGGGAACACGAAATCCGGATAATCGACAGAGGCCGATCCGTTCGGTCCCAGGTCGATCACTTCGAAGCCGGACTCCACAAGGTAGTCCGAAATTGCGGCCTTCAGGTTGACGCCGGCGTGGTCGTTGCCGATGGCGATCTTCATCGAATCCTCTCTGGCAGGGGGCGGGAGCGCCTCAATTATACTCCACGCCGGTGGGCCTGGTATTCGATGCCCGACCGGCCACCCACAGGTCCAGGGCTTCCGCGCCGGGGACGGCGTCGCGCCGTCCCCGCCTTCGAATGAATGCAGCTTCCACGATCAGCCGACAATCGCCCTGGTGGCGATGAGCCACCACGAGACGGACCTGCGAAGCCCGATGAAGTCCAGAAATCTGGTAGACCTTTCGATCAAGAGCGTGGTAGCCGCTGCGCCGTCAACTCTGTTCCGGCTGGCGGGCATCCAGGTAGACCCAGAGCACATCCATGCAGCCGATACCGAAGCGATCGTGCGAGAGCTTCGCGCGGACGATGTCTACATCTGCGAAGACGCTTGCACCGGCGAGCGCTGGGGGCTCTACGCGGAATACCAACTCGTGCCGGACCCGGACGAGGTGCCCAGGTGGCTCCAGAAGTCCCTGGTATTGAGCGAGAACCTCGGACACCCGGTCCTATTGGTAGCGGTGTACTTGCAACGCGGCGACCGTGCCACCTTCCCCGCGCGACTGGAGATCCGCCGGGGGCCGCTATGGAACTGCTACGAGTTCTCAGTGATCCGTCTTTGGGAGCACGCCGACCGCATTCGCAGCGGCGAACTGGTGGAGCTTGCCCCACTCCTCATCCTGTGGGATGATAATCCTGGGATTGAAACTCTCCGCAAGGAGAAGGCTCTCATCGAGAGCGCGGATCTGTCCGCGCGAGTACGCTTCGACCTGCTCGCCGCGGCCTACATACTGGGATTGAAGTACATGTCAACCCAACTCCTGGAAAAACTATTCGGGGACGACCTCCCGACGGTCTTGAACAGCGGCCCCTTTGGAGAGGCACTCCGGAGTGCCCTGGAACGAGGTCTGGAACAAGGCCTGCAGCAGGGGCGGGAACAAGGTCTGGAACAAGGTCTGGAACAAGGTCTGGAACAAGGGCGCGTTCAACAAGCCCGTGCCAGCCTCACCCACATCCTGCAGAAGCGCTTTGGGCTGATCCCGCCCGTTCTGGAGGCTCGGATCTCCAAAGCCTCCGAAACCGAGTGCTCTGCGCTCCTGGATCGTGCCATCGACGCAAAGCAGGTTGAAGAGCTGCTTGACTGACGCCGCGTACCCCAGGGGCAGAGACGGGAACCTGGCAGAGTAACGGCGGCCGACCCACTGCCCCCATCCTCGCCAAGGGCCACCGTTC
>JAJFMS010000126.1 GCA_020696885.1 Armatimonadota bacterium
GCAAGCAGCGGACGAGGGGGGAGATCGGGGTACTGCTCGCATTCAACCTCTTCTGGAACGGGATCGTCGGGATGTTCACGTCGATCGGCCTGGGATGGAGATTCCCCGGCGAGTATGAAGGTCCCACGCCCGGCACGCCCGGCTTCTGGCTCTTCCTTTCGCCCTTTCTCCTGATCGGCGCGTGCATGCTGTGGGCGCTGCTCCACGCGCTCTTGGGATCGGATGAGTGGCGCGTCCGCACGAACGAGTTGGTGATCTCCTGGCGGACTGCCGGGTTGGGCTCTTCCCGGTGCTACACCAACGCCGTGCTCATGCTGGAACACCCGAGCGGCGAGCGCCAGAAGGCCTCTTACCTCTACGTTGAGGCCGCGGGAAAGAAGAGCATCATCCACCACGGCGCGGATTCCGCGCGGCTGGGGGCCGTGGTGGCGGCCCGCGCCGGGTGGGAGCTGCAGCTCCCGGCGGGCACGATGTTCACCGCTCCCACCGGAGAGCCGGTCCCGCCCCGGGAGCTGCCCACCATCTTTTGCGCAGGAGACCTGACCGTAAGCCGCACGCCGAGCGCGCTGACCGCTATCGACAAGCCCCCGCCGGAATCTGTGGTAGGGGCAGCCATGGTGGCCGTGGGGTTCGGCGTGATCATCTACATGGGGGAACGTTCGGGGCTCCTCAACCTGGGCACCCTGCTCTCCTTCAACGGAGGGATGGACTGGTTCTCCTTCTGGTCCTCGGTGATGATGGGGGTCCCGGCGGCGGCAATGATGTTCTGCGTGGTCCGGCAGCTGGTGTTGGCCGTTATCCGGCTGCGGCGGGGTGGAGACGTCTATGTGTTCGACCGCGCGGCCGGCCAACTCACCCGGAACGGCCGGAGCCTGGCAGCCCTCGGGGACATCCGCGGCATCCGGCTCGTGGCGCACACTATCTCGGACAGCGACCCGCACTACCAGATCCGGGTAGAAACGGCGGCGGGACGCAAGATCGCAGTGGGAGATCCCCAGGCGGGACAGGAGGCGATGCAGGCGGTCGCCGCCCGGGCGGGAGAGTTCCTGGGCGTGGAAGTGGTGCACGGCAACCACTCCACTCACGGCGGCATCTCCATCGGCAGCTAGCAGCCCCCGGATAAATGGGGTGTGTATACCAACCGGCGGTTCCAGAGGCCGGCACTAGCCGCTGGCCTCTGGAACCACCGGCGCCGAGGTCCGGCCAGGGTTTCGCTCGCCAGCGGAGCGTCAGGAGCGCGGAAAAGGGTCGGTAACCACCCTGTTCCGCCTCTTGTAAGCGCCAAAAGGCCCCGCGCGTGGCGCAGGAGGCACAAGAGGTTCCAGCCTACTCCGGCTACCAGCGTTTTCTTCTGCGCGTAGTCCAGACCGCGACCGGCGACCCGCCGCAAGCCCCCGAATTGCTTGTAGTAACCAAACGGCCCTTCCCCGCGTTGCCGGCGGATCTGCAGCAGGGGCCGCCAGTCCCGTTCGCGGACCCGCTCCCGGTTCGCCTGAATCAGGTCCTCATGCACCGGTACCCTCAGGCTGCGGCCCGTCTTGCTCTTCGTGCAGGTCCCGAAATGGGGACAAGCCTGACACACGCTGCCCCGCGCTTGATACTGCCGCGCCGCGCCTTCCGCCCCGGACCGGCGGGCCAGCGTCTCACCCGCGGGACACCGAAACAGGTCGTGCTCCGCGTCGTAACTGAAGTCGCTCCGCCGGAAACCGGGTTGGCCGCGCTCCGTCCGCGGGCTGGAGATCAGCCCGACCACCTCGCGCTCCTCCAAGCCCGCCAGGTTCTCCCCACTGTGATGGCCTTTGTCGGCGACGAAAATCGGCGTCCCCAGGTCCCGCTCGGCTAAGGCCACCGTCGCCTCATCCACCCGCAGCAGAAAGTCCGCCTGGTCACTTACGTGCCCGTATTCCGCCCCCGTGGCCACGATGACCCCGGTTTCCAGGTCCACGGTGGCGTCGATCCGGTAGGAAAGATGGGTGTGGCCATCCGCATGTTGCATCACCCGCGCTTCCGGATCGGTCGCGCTCTCCCAGACTTCGTTGCTCGCTTTGCCATAACCCCGCTTCCGATCCGCCGCGCGGGCTTCCTCTTTGGTGGCGCTTGGCTGATCCTGGCGCTTCAACGCCACCATGTACTCTTCATAAGTACAACCCAACGATTTATGCCGTAGGCTATCCATGCTGGCGTTGGCATCGACCACCGTGGAGTCGGTTCCGAGGACCCGACCTTTCAACAGCCCGGCGGCCTGGCACTGATCCAGCACCTGCTCGAACACCTGGCGAAAGACCTCTTCCGGCAGGGACTGGCGGGTCTTGCGCAGCGTACTTTCGTCGGGGGTTCGCTCATCCAGGGCATAACCGAGAAACCGGCGGAGCACGAGGGAATCGGCCAGGCGGAACTCTAGCTCCGTATCGTAGATCACGTTCTCAAAGAACCCGATCAACATGCACTTGAAGAACACCACCGGATCCAGGGAGGGCCGTCCCAGTTTGGGCGCGTAGAGGGGCCGCGTCAGCTCATAGACGAAGGAGAGGTCCAGGAGCCGCCCGAGCCGCTCATAGAAATGGCTCTTGGGAATGTGTCGATAGAGGTCCGCGCCGCAGAAGAACAGCGTGGGTTCGGGTGGGGCTTTGTGTCCTTGGCTCATCGGGCTACCTGGCTGACGATCTACCGTTAGGTTCACCAACCCCTTCCCGAATTCATTTCTGGCAACCGGGCATTTTCCGACTTTATCCGGGGGCTGCTAGCACGGATTCACTTCTTCAACAGGACGCCCGGCTAAAGAAGCTGGTGGTGATCCCTGCCGGCAGCACCACCGCGGCGCGCCTGTTCGCCGCGGTCCGTAAGGCCACCACGGTTCGCCTCTACGCGGAGGAGCTCGAGCTGCGCGCGGCGCCTCTTGTCGCTGCCGGTAAGGGGCAGACCGCGACCGCCCTCATGGACGCCATGGCGTCTCTCTGGCTGGCGTGATGGGAAAAGGATGCCCGGGGTGCGTACCAGCTTCTGCCGTCCGAAGCGGAGGCGAAGCAGCACCTTCCCAAGAATGCGTTCGAAAAGGAGCGTGCTGGGCCGGCACGCGAGTTTGCCGCTCAGCTCAAGCGGCTGCCCCGGGCCTCCCAGGCTCAGCTCCTGTCAGGCCGTCCGGTGCCGGCGCATCTACTGCCCCGGGAGATGCTGAGCGCCGTGGAGCGCATGACCGCGTCGATCAATCGCCAGCAGGCGCTGAAGGGAGATGAGAACCCCTTCCCACTCCAGGCACTCTCGCGAAGCACCCTGAGCCTGAACGTGCAGAACCGCGGCAGCTATAACGCGCACTTTTTGACGCTGCGCCTCGCCGGCTGGGGAGTGATGGGCTGGCTCATCAGCGACGACAAGGCCGCGACCGGAGGCAATGCCCCCACGAACGATCGGCTTTACACGCCGCGGCGGCTCCAGATCAACCGTGAAGCCGCGATGGAACTGGCGGCGCTCAAGAAGTTCGTCACCGTGCGCGCGAAGGATGCTACGCTGCCGGAGGTTCTAAAAGCTCTGGACGTTCCGTTTGTCTCCGACACGGAGGCCGGGCTGCCGCTGCGCGCGGCCGTGCAGATCGAGGCGTTGCCCCTGGGCGCGGCGCTGGAGAAGCTGATGAAGATCTACGCAGGCGCGGAGTGGGAATATCGGAAGCTCGGCTTCCTGGTCATCCGCGCCCCGGAGAACCCGGCTCGCAAGGCCCCGAGTGCAGAGGATGACGAGAAGGCGCCTGGCGCCAAACAACCTAATCCCTGACTTGGTGGGCCTGAAATGGCGGCAGTAGCCGCGAGGCTGGCGCACTCTCTCCATTCACGGCTCCCATCCCGGCCGGCGCTCCTACCCTCTGCGACGGCTCCGCACGCGCCCATCAACCGTCCGACTCGCCGCCGGGTGGCGTAGTCGCTGCGAAGCCGGGTCCCGGCTCGCACCCTCCTCGGGCGGCTCCCCGTCTCGGCGAGCACGGTGCGAGCTGCCTGTGAACCACCGACCGGAGCAGCGGCGCACACGGGCCGCGCGAACCGAACGGCCCGGCAGACGCCTCTAAGAACAGGGGCCTTCGCCTCCCTTGCAGCACGCCGGCAAAAAAGTGCCGAAATCATCCGCAAGAACCACCCGGCGTCCACGTCTTCTTATTCAGCAGCGACGGAATGACCCGCGGCCATCCGGCCCCCGGCGTCGAACCCGTCCGGATTGACCCGAACGATGATCACCGACGACGCGCTCGTAGCCGAAGTCCTCCGAGGGGACGAAAGCGCATTTAGAGAGCTGGTGGAGCGGTACCGACCGCGCCTCCATGCCCTCGCCGGCGGGATCCTGCAGGATCAGGACCTCGCGAGCGATGCCGTGCAGGACGCGTTCCTGAAGGCGTACGGCGCGCTGTCCGAGTACCGGGGCCGGGGAGTGTTCTCGGCCTGGATCCGCCGCATCCTCGTCAACCACTGCCTCTCGCTCCTGCGGCAGCGACACAGTTACCTCTCGCTGGATGATCTGGACCGGGAAGTGGTCTCGTATGAGCGCACTCCGGAAGACCAGATCGTGGCCGGCAGCGAGGCGGAGCGGATCCGGCGCGCCATGGGGCGGCTTCCCGCCCACTACCGCGCGGCCCTGGTGCTCCGCGTCGTCGAATGCCTGAGCTACCGGGAGATCGCGGGGCTGCTCGCCGTTCCGGAAAGCACCATCGAGACCTGGATCCACCGCGGGCGCCTCCGCATGCGGACGCTGCTGGGCGCGGAGAACGATCCGAAGAAGAAGAATACGCGGCTGGCTGCGGTCCGGCCCGTAGGGAACACGCCGGGGGAGTATCGCAATGACGTGTGCTGAGTTCCAGGACCGTCTCTCCGCCTACATGGACGGGGAGCTGCCGCGGTGGAAACGCTGGAAAGTGCAGAACCATCTGCAGCGATGTTCCGAGTGCGCCTCGTTGATGTCCGACCTGGACGAGGTGGACCTCCACCTGGCCGTGGGGCTCAACGCCGCGCCGGCGCCGGAGTACCTCACCAGCGCCGTGATGCACCGCCTGCCGGCGATGCCTCCCGCGTGGCGCCGCTCCGGAACGCTGGGCACCTGGTCCGCCGGTCTGGCCGTGGCTTCCATGCAATTGCTGGCGCTGTGCGGCGCTTACTGGTGGGGCTATACCCGCTCCGGCGACCTGGGCCCCAACGTCGACCGCACCTCGATCATCAACACGCCGACGCCCCCGCTGCGGCCGCGAAAGTCCGAAGCCATCCGGCGGCAGGAAGGCTCGGCAGCTCCCGCCGCCACGGGAAGTATCTGGAGCAAGCCGATCCGCGGCGTCGATCCGGAAACTTTGCGCCGCCTCCAGCAGGAGCCGCCGCATTCCACTACTAAGCGGGCTCGCACCCGCAAAGGGATTGGTACCTTTTCTCCGCAGATGCAGTTGGAGGGCGCCCGATGAACGCAGGCGTATCCGTTTCGGTTTCCCTGGGAGCCGACCTTCCCCCGGCGGCTCCTCCGTACACCCTTGCTGCCGCGGACGCGGAGTCGCTGCTCGGCTCCTACCGGGGCACCATCTACTCCTTCATCCGGCGGAAGGGCTTCACCGCGGAAGAGGCGGATGACCTGACCCAGGAGACGCTGATCCGCGCTTACCTGCACCTGGCCGGGTTCCGAGGCGCCACGCTGGACGGCTGGCTCTACCGGATCGCCGCCAACGTGGCGGTGGATCACGTACGCAAGCGCCGCGTGGCCACGGTGCCGCTGGAGAGCGTGGCGTTGATGGACAGCGGCGAGGAAGACGCGCTGGTCCACCTGGACCGGGCCGCCCGGCGGGACCGTGTGCTGGCGGTGATCGGACAGCTCCCGGAGTGCCATCAGCGAATCCTCCGGCTGCGCTATTACGAAGACCGCTCCCTCACCGAGATCGCCGACGCGATGCAGTGCAGCCCGATGGCCGCCAAGCTCCGCGTCTTCCGAGCGGTGACGGCCCTACGGAAGCGATGCCGCAGCCTGGCCCTGGACGGGGACCTCATGGCAGGCTAGACGGAGGAATACCGGCCGTGGCGCAATAATCGGCCATGCGGCAGCCCTTCCTGGCTGTCGCAGGGCCGATTTGCACATGAAGAAGAAAAAGCGCCTGTCGGTCCCGCGCCGGGAGCGCATTCGCCAGGCTGCCGGGGAGCCCCGGATCGAGTCGCGGCTCTGCCGACCGGGGCATGACCTGTGCGAGCGCATCGAGCCGCACGCCATCAGCGACGTGCTCCAGAATCCCGGCACGCTGCTCTGGGTGGACATCCGGGACCCGGACGCGGCGGCGCTGGAGCTGCTTCGCGAAGAGTTCGGCTTCCACCGGCTGGCCCTGGAAGACGCCGCCGAGTCGGCCCAGCGGGCGAAAGTGGATGAGTACCCCGGCTACTACTTCGTGGTGATGCATGCCCCGGTGCCGGGGGACGCGGACGACCTCCAGACCGTGGAGATCGATCTGTTCATCGGTCGGAATTACCTGGTCACGCTCCACGCCGGGGACGTACCGGCACTCTCCGACTCAACCGGGCGCTGGGAGCGCACCGACCCGGCTCTCCGAGAGCACGTGGGGTTCCTCGTCTACACCGTGATGGACTCCATCATCGACGCCTTCTTCCCGGTGGTCGACGAGATCGAAGACCGCCTCGATGACTTCGAGCTGCGCATGTTCGCCGGCGAGGACGGCGGCAGCCCGGAGCAGGTCATCGCGGTCAAGCGGAACCTCTACACCCTTCGCAAAGCCGTCTATCCGCTGCGGGAAGTGTTCAACACGTTCCTCCGGCGCGAGGGCTCCCCGTTCGTCGAGGAGACCTATCCCTACTTCCAGGACGTGTATGACCACGTGCTCCGCCTGCTGGACGTGATCGATATCCAGCGAGACATGGCCAGCAGCACCCTGGACGCGCACCTGGCCACGGTGTCCAACCGGCTGAACGAGACCATGAAGCGGATCACGGTGCTCGCCATCGGCGTAACGATCATGGGCGCGATCTTCGGCGCCTGGGGGATGAACTTCGACCGGGTACCCCTGGCCCACACTGACTACGGCTTCTGGCTACTGACCGGCGGCACCCTGGGCGCGGTGGTAGTGATGCTGCTCTGGTCCTGGTGGCGGGGCTGGCTCTGAGGCCCGTCCGGGCGGTGTTGGGTGTTGGGAGGACGCGGTGTTCAGCGATCACGGGCCTACGGCCCATCCCCGGTGATGAAAATGTACGAGCCGTAGCATAGCGGGGGTACCCGCGAGCGGGTCGATGCGCGTGGAGAGTTCGACGCCGCTTGGGGGTGCGCGCGCAGAGCCGCACGATGCTGGCGTTCCCTGTAGCCGGCGTGTCGCCAGACCGCCGGTGTCCCCGCGGTTCCTGAACCCTCCCGCCAAGCCGTGCCCCGGTGCGGGCACAGGCTCGGCGCCTCGTGCGCGTGGAGAGTTCGACGCCGCTTGGGGTGAGCACGCAGCACGGTGTTTTCACAGCAGGTGTTCAGCGATCACGGGCCTACGGCCCACCCCCAGCGGTAAAACTGTAACAACCGTACAATAGCGGGGTGCCCGCGAGCGGGTCAATGCGCGTGGAGCGTTCGACGTTGCTTGGGATGAGCGGTTCGCAGCGGTATTTCTGGATCGGGAGTGGCTCTACTTTCCTGGACCCGCAGCGCGCCCTGCTTTCGCCGCATCGCCGCGCGAGCGGTCCGAGGAGCACCGGGCGACCGTATCCTACCCGGTTCACGAGCGCGGAACTATGACGGTCCGGCGCTACGAGGCGCACAGCGCCACCTG
>JAJFMS010000127.1 GCA_020696885.1 Armatimonadota bacterium
GGGAAGTCCTGCACGCCCGGGGTCTGGATGCCCCCGGCGATGGCCACGCGCTGGAAGGCAGAGACGTAGACCTCCGGCGCGCGCACGTACTTCGCCAGCTTCACGCGCAGCGCTTCCTGGAACTGGGAAGGGGTAAGGCCCTGCGTGCTCACTGCGCCCAGGAGGGACATCGTGATCTGACCGGAGTCGTCAATGAGATACTCCTTCGTCAGGTCCGGCTCGCGGGCTACGTTGATCAGGAGCCGGTCTCCCGGGCCGAGGGTTTTGACCGGGCCGGGTCGCTGGGTGGCAGCGGGGGACGACGGAGCGGCGGCGCCCTTGCGGGCGGCATCCACCCGCGCGGCGAGGCAGAGGGTGAGGACCGCAAGAGACGACGCCAGTAAGCGGTACTTCGACATCGGGTGCTCCGGAAAAGGGAAGGGAATCTGCCCGGGGACACGGCATGGCGCCTCGGGTTGCCCTGGTTGTTCCCGAGGCCCCGGGCCTCCAAACAGGGGAGAGGTCGGGCAGTCTGCGGCTGCCGGAAATCCGATCGGAAGCCGCTGCCGGAAGCTGCGTCGAAAGAATAATTCTGTAGGGCTAAGGAAAGTCGGGGTAAAGCGCCAGCGTCTATTTGCCATACTCCATCTGAGCCGATTTTGCACGGGCCCGGTGGGGCGACTCGGCAGCCGCGGCAGAACGCAGTATGCTCCCCGAAGACCAGCGCTCCACGTTCATCTCCCTCTACGCGGATGCGTACCATCTGGCTCAAGCGGGTCGGATGACCCTCGGCTACGTCATCCTGGACCTCGGCCTGGACCGCGCGGAGCAGGAGCGACGCCACGGCGCTTCCTGGGGCGAAGAGGTAGTGGGCCTCTACCGGCAGGCGCTGCGGACCTACGTGGAGCGGTTCGGGTTTCCGGAGCCGTGGCCGCCGCCTACCTCGGAAGGCACGGAAGACCTGCTGGTGGCGGCCGTGCTCTCGGGCCGGGTGGCCGTGGCGGCTCCTTCGGAGTAGCGCCGCCAACCCCGCGGCCGGCCCGGCTCAGTTCCGAAGCGGCACCGCCTCTTGCGTCGGCTGGAACGGTCCCACCCCCAGGAACTGCCGCACCATCGGTGCGCCGGTGGCGTACCCGGTGACCTGCGAGCCGGTGACCCGGAACGACATCACGCCGAAGACCCGTCCGTCCCGCAAGGAGTAGAGCGGCCCGCCGGAATGCCCCGGCCGGATGTCCGCGAGCGCCTGGAGCATCTCCACCCGTTCCCCGGACGGTGACGAGCGGGTGACCCAGCCGGCGAGCGCCCCGATCACCGTGAAGTCGCCGGTCTCCGCTTCTCCGGCGGCTCCGCCCGGGAAGCCGGTCACGGCTATCGGCTCTCCCGGTTCCACGCGTCCGCTCTCATCGATCGGCAGCGCCGGGGGTAGGTCCGCCTGCGTGGAGAGCAGTGCGAGGTCGTTCAGCGCATCCAGGCGCTCCAACGCCGCAGCCACCTGCCGTCCGTCCGGCAGCGTCACCGCCACCCCGGACGTGCTGCGCACCAGGTGGGCGCAAGTGAGCACCAGCCGCGGGCCGACCACGAACCCGGTGCCGCGGCGGTCACCCGTGGGCGCCGCGGAAACCACCTTGAGCACGGAAGCGCGCGTGCGAGCGATGATGGACTGCCCGGGCGGAGCGCCTGGCGCCTGCGGCGGCTCAAAACGTGTGACCGGCGCGGCGCCTCCGGGGGCGGTCAGCGGAGGCAGCGGCGACTCGTAGGGCGGCACGTAGAGGCCCACGGGCGGCGGCACCGCCTCGTTCGAGGCCCCCGAAGACGCACCACTCGCGGGGCCGGACCGATCGGCGCCGGGTTGGCGGCGAGGCGCCTCCGCGGTCGCTCCGACGCTGGCCGAGCTTATAGCGGGAGGCGACGTGGCGATGGATCCACCCACCGGAGGATAGCCGGCGGGAAGGCGGCCGAAGGCGGCGGAAGCACCCGGCCGCTGCGGCCCGGGTGCCGGCTGCTGGGACGACCGATACATCAGCCCCATTGCCAGCACGGAGAGCGCTGCAAGGCCGGCGCCTACTGCCGTGCCCGCCGGCCCGACCAGCGGGGAGCGGCGGGCGCCGGACTGCGCCGGGCCGGAGGCCCGAGAGCGCGGGTTACCGCAAGCGCCGCAGGCCGCGCCGCCACTATTTGAGGCGCCGCAGTTGCACGTCCACGAGTTTGTTCCGGACACGCAGACCTCCTGGTACCACCAGCCATCGTGCGCCGCTTCGAGCGGAGATTCGGCCCGAGCGAGCGGGGGGTAGCATGTAGTTCAATGCCCTCGTTGCTACTCCTCCGTGGCAGTATCCGATGGGTGTGCTTCACGACCAGGGCAACCATGCACCGCCGGCGTACGGGGGCTACCTGGGCAGGAGTAACGCATGCTCCGGAATGCGTAAGGAAGCCGCCCTCGCTCGGTAGACTTTACGCATTACGGAACACGCATTACGAGCCGTCCGCTCGTTCGACGACCTCTTCGCACACGGCCCAGATCATGGGTTGCATCCGCGAAATTAGCTTTCCCGGCGGATCCTGTTATATAATTTAGCCGACCCTAAACCGTGCCCGTGTCCGGGGCTATAGGGACCAGACACTCCCCCTAACCTTCCACCCCCTCTGCTACCAGAGTGACCTGACTGCGCCGGAGATCCTTTTACATATGGAAAAGTCGTTTCGGATGATTGCGGCGGTGGTGGCCGCGCTTGCTGTTGGTTCCGGTGTGCTGGCGCAGGGGCAGGCAGGGACCCCTGGGGAAGGTCGTCCGGAGGGTGCGGGTACGCCAGGTGGGGAGCGCCGCGGACCGGGCGCTTTTCTGCGCCGGATGCCGGTGATGCTGGCGCTGGACCTGGATAAGAACGGGGAGCTGTCCGCGGACGAGATCTCGCGGGCGGCGGCCTCGCTGGCGACGCTGGACAAGAACAAGGACGGGAAGCTCACCGAAGACGAGCTGCGGCCGACGCAGGAAGGTGGCCCCGGGGGTCCCGGCGGCGGCGCCCCGGTAGGTCCCGCCACTTACGAGATCGTCGATCGGCTCATGGAGTTCGATGCGAACAAGGACGGGAAGCTCACGAAGGCGGAAGCCCCCGCGCGGCTGCGCGGCCTCTTCGAGCGCGCGGACGCGAACAAAGACGGCCTCCTCACCCGGGACGAGTTGACCAGGTTTGCCGAGAGCACGGCCCCCCGCCCCGCGCCGGCTGCCCCGGGCGGCGCCGGTGCTCCTCCGGCACGATAGGGCGGCTAGATGACTTTCGGGACCCCGTCCGCCCGGCGCACGCCGGTCTGGCTCACCCTGCTCTCGCGGGTGAAATGGCCGGCGCCGGCGCTGCGGACCACCCACCAAGAGCGAGTGCTCGGCACTTCCCTGGAACTGCAGCTTACCGCCGATGCGGAGTGCATCGCCGCGGAGGCGGAAGCGGCGGCGCTGGCCGAGATTGAGCGGCTTGAGGACGTCTTCAGCGTCTATCGGATGGGCAGCGAGCTGCGACGCTGGCAGCAGTCGTCCGGCACCGCCGCGCGGCTGTCTTCGGAGCTGCTCCAGGTACTCGCTGCCGCCGAATGCTGGCGACGCGCCACGGGCGGCGCCTTCAACCCGGCCGTGCAGGCGCTGGTCGAGGTGTGGGACCGCAGCGCCGAGCGTGAGCCGTCTTCGGAGGAGTTGGCTGGCGTGGTCGCGGGGCTGGACGGTCCGCAGTGGAGCGTCGACGCGCAGGCAGGCACCGCCACTCGTCTTGGGAGTCACGCGCTAACGCTGAACGCCATTGCCAAGGGGTTCATCGTGGACCGGGCGTGCGCGTGCGCCGCGGCGGTGCCGGGCGTCCGCTCCGTGCTGCTGAACCTGGGAGGAGACCTCCGGTTCCAGGGGGCAGGCGGCCGGGTGATCGGGATTGCGGACCCGGACTGCGACGCGGAGAACGCGCCGCCGCTGTCCCGGGTTCGGCTGCAGGAAGGCGCCGTAGCCACGAGTGGCGGCTACCGGCGGGGACGACGAATTGGTGAGCGCTGGCACTCGCATCTGCTGGATCCCCGGACCGGGCGTCCGGTGGAGGAGATCGTGTGCGCCTCCGTGGTGGCGGCGGAAGCGATGGACGCCGATGCACTGGCCACCGCGTTCAGCGTCATGACGATGGAAGAAAGCCTGACCCTGGCGGATTCACTGCCCGGTGTCGCGTGTCTTCTGGTTTCCAGAGAGGGTACCGTCCGCCGCAGCCGGGGCTGGACGGAAATCGAGATCGGATAGGGAGTAACGATGGAACGGAGCGGGGAATCGATGGGGCCGCGCGAGGGCGCACCCGGAAGCGAGACGATCGGAGCGGGCGCGCTGCGCCGGATCGCCAGCCGGCGCCGCCTGCTGCTGCGGGCCGCGGGGGTGCTGGCCCTCCTGGCGCCGGTGCGCCGCTCGCTCGCGCAGGCGAAGGGGAAGGCGAAGCCGGCGGCGGCCAGGGACGTGCCGTGGGACGATCGGTGGGAGCTACTGGTGCAGCTCGACATCGCAGAGCCCGAGAGCACCGGCCGCTACCATCGCCCCTACGTGGCCGTCTGGGTGGAAGACACGGATGGAGTGCCGGTGCGGACTCTGGGCCTCTGGGTTCAGAACTCCGGCCGTGGCCCGCGCTGGATCCCGGACCTGCGCCGCTGGTTCCGCGGCGAGCGGGTGCGGCAGCTTGCGGACGGGGGCGACCTCGTGGCCTCGGTCTCCAGCGCCACCCGGATGCCGGGCGCCTACAAGCTGGTGTGGAACGGCCGCGACGACCAGAACAAGCCGGTGCGTCAGGGGCGCTACACACTCTGCATCGAGGCAGCGCGCGAGCACGGCACCTACCAGATCCTGCGGAAAGACATCACGGCCGGACGTCAGCCCTTCCGTGCGGAGCTGGGCGCGAACGTTGAGATCAAGAGTGCCTCCCTTGACTACCGCCTCCGAAAGTAAGCCGAAGCCGGCGGCCCGCACCGGGCACCGGCCCCCCCGCCCGCTGCACCTCCGGATCAACTCGCTGCTGCGCTGGCTGCACACCTACCTCTCGATGGTGGGGTTGATGGTGGTACTGCTCTTCAGCGTTACCGGCATCACCCTGAACCACCCGGAGTGGACGTTCGGGGCGGTCCAGAAGCGCACCGACGTGAAGGGCGAGGTGCCGCGGGAGTGGGTGGCTGCCGGGCCGGAAGTGAAGAAGCTGGAGGTGGCGGAGTACCTCCGCAAGCAGCATCACTTCCGTGGCAGCGTCTCGGAGTTCCGGGTGGACGAGCGGGAGTGCAGCCTCTCGTTCAAAGCGCCCGGCTATGCCGCGGACGGCTTCCTGGACCGGGAGACGGGAGCCTACACGTTCGCCGTCTCCGCGGAAGGGGTGGTGGCGGTGATCAACGACCTTCACCGCGGCCGCAACTCCGGGCGGCCGTGGGCCCTCGCCATCGATGTCTCCGCGGTGATGCTGATCCTCGTCTCCCTCACCGGCGTGGGGATGCTGCTCTACCTCAAGCGCACCCGCACGTCTGCGCTCTGGTCCGGATTCGCCGGCCTGGTAGTGCTGGCGGTCCTCATCTATTACGCGGTGTAGTACGCGATCAGGCTCCGGCCGAGGCTCGGCCGAGCCTTTCCGTGGCGCGAGAGGATGCTTCGAGCATCCTGCCTAACCCAAGACTGGAGTTAAGCAGGAGTGCCCGGAAGATCCTTCCTACGCGAGAGAGCCTTGGGACGCCTGGCCGGTAAGCAGGGACCTGCTTGTTCAAGAACACAGATGAGCTACACAACCACACTCTTCGCAGTCGATCTGGAAGAATTGCGTCGGATCGTTAGGGAGCATGATGTATCCGTCCTCGAACGAGTCCAGGCGGCGCAGCCGGACCAGTTCGAGCATCAGCTCAACAATGGCGATCCGTCGCTAGGTGAAGCACTCCGGCAGATTATCGCAGGGGACGTGCGGGGTGCACCGCCCTCGCACCAGTATGGATACGCACTGAAGCTCCTCTGCCAGGTGGAAGGCGCGTGGCTACCGGACGACGACCTGATCGCGGATCTGGAGCCGCTGGAACTCCACTCTCCCTTGGAGCAAGCCCGGCTCCCGGTGGACGTTCCCGCGAACCACGACTTCCCGTTCATCAGCTTTCTAGTCGCTTCGGAGGTGAGGCGCGAAGCTGAGCGCCTGGCCGCCCTGGATCTCTCCTATCCCGACGACGAGGACATTCAGGAAGCGCGGGAAGCGTACGCCGCTTGTATCGCCCAAGCAGCGAAGGCAGGCAAAGCCGTCATTTCCTTCTACAGCTAAAGGTGCATTTCACCAGTTCCCCGCAGGTGCGTAGCGCCTCACACCCGCACGCCCCTGTCTGAAGGGCGCACTCACTCACGGGAGATGTGCACGACGATGCAGCAGATCGATATGTCCGGTCAGCGTCTGGAGACGCCGCTGGTGTTCGGGTGCATCCGCATCGACTATGCAGACACCCTGAAGCTGAGCGAGCTGGTGCTCATGCATGAGCACCATGAACTCGGTATTACCCTCTGGGGAGACTACCCTGGGCCTACGGACAAAGTATCGCTGGTCTCGGTGTCGATGTTTCGACTGCCCGAGGCGGCGGATGCATTTGCGGAAGCGGTCAAGTGGTTTGCCAGGGACCGAAGGGTCAGATCTCCCAAACTCCCGGACGGTGTCGCTTTCAACGACCAGACGCTGGCCCCGGCGCGGATCGAGGGGATATGGACTCATGACGCCTTTGCCACAAACCCTCGCAGTATCGTGCACGTCTACACGACGGCGCACCTCGGAGTGCAAATTCGCTACCTGGCGAAGTCCGGCACGCTCCTGGACCATCCGCTCCTCAGTCGGGTTTGCTCCAACCTCACCCTGGACGCGAACCTGTGGTGCACCGATGAGCCGTTGACAGCTGCCACCAGCGTAACCCAGGTCGTAGAGTGCCCCCTTCCGCCGGATGTTCAGGAAGAGGTTGGCCAGCTCCTCCGGACGGGGCGGGATTGGCTGGGACTGACGGCGCAGTCTTCCGCGCTGGAGTCGGCCACGGCAGTGGATGAGATGCTGGAGAAGCTGCCCCGCGGCAAAAAGGTGGCGGACGCGACCCCCGAGAGAACACTCCAGCTCGCGGTGGTGTGGGCGGAAGCGTTGTGCCGCGAATGCCGTTGGGAGTGGGTTCAGGTCGGAGCGACCGGGGACGAGGAGTATGTCATCGTCTCACCAGATCGTTCGCTGATGATCGAACCCATGGCCTACGTCCAGGGGGTGCGGTCCAGCAAGCGGACGGAGAACACCGCATTGCTCCTCTTCAATATGATCACGGCAGCCAATGTCCCCCGGGCGCCCGCCCAGAGTTACACACCGATCAGCTAGTAGAGGGGCCACCGGATGGCGAAGATCGAACCCCCATACTGTGGTCTGGCTCGCTTCGGGCGGGAGTGGATCCCGGTTGTCGTGTTCACCGCTTCCCGCGACCGGGCGGAGTTCCTGCGTTTAGGCGAGTGGTTATGCCGAGAGTTTGGCGCCGAAGTAGTTGAGCGGTACGGCGGCGAGGGGCCGGACAACAAGGAGTACTGGACGCTCCGGGTCGCGGAGTCGGACTGGCTGCTGATGCGGTGCTTCTACCCGCATGGGATTTCTCTCGACAGTAACTCCCCCCGCGACCTGCCGAAGTTCGAGAGGATCGCGCAGGCCGTAGGGGCGGTGCCAGTGGGCTGGCGGTACCGCTGGGCTCGGTTCCGCCGCAGGCTGAGCCACGTCCGAGCGGTGGCGGAGACCGACTGTCAAACTTCTG
>JAJFMS010000128.1 GCA_020696885.1 Armatimonadota bacterium
TGGTCATATGGATCCCGATCTCGAAAGCGCCTGGACCTGTCGCCGCCGATCCGCCCGACAACGGTATTACGGCCAGGGAGTCATTTCTATGATCGGCAGCGAATCCACTGGGTAACTTCGCACCGGAGACCGGATGAGCCCGATGAGCCGCAAAGCAAAAGCCTGGTTGATTTTTAGCGGTCTCATACCACTCCTCGGGCTGCTGAGCAAGCCTCCCGGGACCGCGCTGCTGATCTACACGCTGTTCGTGACGGCATGCCTGGGCCGCGCTCGCCTGGCGGCACTGGCTGACCGGCTACCGGGGAGCCCGACGGTCTGGCTCTGCGTGGCGTTCACCGTCTCGGGCATGCTAACCGAGACGTTCGCGTGGCTCAACAACTACCTGGAGGCCGCCAAAAAGCCGGCCCTCTTCCACCCGCAGCTCCTGTTCGACCTGATCGTGGGCCTCGGCTTCTACGGCGGTTGGGCGTGCGCGTGGCTGCTGGTTCTGCGGCGGTACCGCTTCACCCTGGCCGAGACGTTCCTCGTCACCGGTATCCAGGGCATCTTCTTCGAGCAGCTTGGCGCGGTGTTCATCATGATGCTGGCCGTGCTGCCCACCAACCCGCTGCAGTCGCTGCTCTTCGGCCTTTACGTCTGCGCGGTCCACGGCTCCGCAGTGGGGCTGGCGATGGCGCCGCTCCTCCACCGCTTCGAGGCTCCGGACCGCTCCGGGCACTGGGCGCGCTTCCCGCTGGTGATGGCTTTAATGGTCGGGCTGGCGTTCGCCGGCACCGCGCTGGTGGGACTGCTGGCAATGCCGTTCGGCGGGCTGCCGCCCAAGCAGTCGATCATTGAGCCCCCGTTCTGGTAGCGGCGACCGGGGAGGCAGGACGGCGGTTCGTTACCAGAAGAACCGTCATGGCGAGGGGCGTCTTTTGCCCCGTGGCCATCCCGAACGTGGACGGATCCTGCCAAGTGCCGAAGTTGTTCGCTGCTCAACTTCGGGATTGCCACAGCGCCGCGGGAGTACAGTGGAGGTTCGAGGAAGGCGGAGGGCGCTTCGCAATGACGTGGAGGGATGGGGCGGCCCAGGCCCGCTACCCACCCCGCAGTGCGGACTGCAGCGCTTCAGCAACCGGGGCAGGCGCCGATTGCCGGATGATGACCTCCGGCGTGCGGTGCCAGTCCGCACAGGCCTGGAGCGCCTGCCGGAGCCCCTCGATCAGCTCGTCCGTCAGCGTCACGCCGGGCTCCAGGTGGAGCTGGCGCACCTCGAAGATCCCCTCCTTGCGGTGCGCCTTGGGGCAGAGTCGTCCCACCAACTCGCCGCGGTGGAGGATCGGCAGGGTGAAGTAGCCGTACTTCCGGCGCGCCTCCGGGGTGTACACCTCGATGCGGTACTCGAAACCGAACAGCTCCAGCCCGCGAGCCCGGTCCCAGACCACCGGATCGAACGGGGAGAGCAGGGTGGTGATGGTGGACCGCAGCTCCCCGCCGGCCGCGGCTTCGGCCAGCGCGCGGTGCTCCGGGTGCACATACGCCGGCTCCGGGCCCAGCTCCGGCACCGCCGCGCGAACCAGCGCCCCTTCGTCGGCCAGCGATTCAAGGCGCGCCGCGATGCCGCGTTTCGGACGGCGGAAGTAGTCCGGCACCCAGCGAGCCGGCGCGACACCCAGCGCCCGGACCGACTTCAGTATCAGCTCCCGCTCGATCGCCTCCGGCGAGAGTAGGACATCGTCGCTCCAGGCCGGAAGCACTCGCTCGCGGAGGTCGTAGATCCGCTGGAAGCGGTCGCGGCGCGCAATCATCACCTGGCCGCTGTTGTAGAGCTCTTCCAGGGCCTGTTTCTCGGGCTTGCGGTCCCACCACTCGCCGGCGCGGCCGTCCTGGCGCTCGAAGTCTGCGGCCCGGACCGGACCCTCACTCCGGAGCCGGGCGAGGACCTGACCCACCACCTCCGCGTGCTGCTGTAGCCATCCGGATTCCACGGACCGGGCATGCCAGGCCAGCATCTCCGGGCGGTACAGCGCGAAATCCTCGATCGGCAGGAAGCAGGCGGCGTGCGACCAGTACTCGAACAGCGCGCCCTCGGCCAGCAACTCGTCCAGCCAGGCGGGATCGAACGCGCCGATCCTGCTCCAGAGCACCAGCAGGTGGCTGCGCGCGATGATGTGGATGGTGTCGATCTGCAGCACGCCCATCCGGCGGATCGCCGCGAGGACGTCTTCCTTTTGAGCGGGCGGTGCCGGGCGGTCCAGTCCCTGCGCCGCCAGCAGCAGCGCGCGGGCGCCATCACGAGAGAGCTCCATCCTGGACCTTCCGTTGCGCGTGGGAGCGGCAGCGCGCTCCCGGCCGATAGCTCGAACAGACGTTTGAGCTATCGTATCATCGCCGGAGGCGCATGGACCACGACCGAAAGCTGCCATTCCACAATCGAACAACCGGTAGAACGTAGGGCCGGAGCTCCTTCTCGGCCGGCTCCCGGGATGGTCAATGCCTCGGCCAAGCCTACCGCTCTCCCTTCAGGCGCGTGTTCCAGTCGCGCTGCCAGGCGTGGTGGGCAGGCGTATTCGGGAAGCGCTCTTCCGTGCCATACGGATACCGCTTCATCCCGTGGAACGGCAGCGGTTCCACCTGCTCTCCGGCCACGGTGTTCTTGTCCGAGTCCTTGGTCCAGCCGTCACTGAGGACGATGAAGTCGCGCTTCCACCCGCGCGGCGGCTCGGGAACGGTGCGGCCGTCGAAGCTCAGGCGCACCTCGTCGCCGGGGCCGATGATCGCGTAGCGGTCGTCCACCTGCTGCAGCAGCTCGGCGCAGTCGCCCAGGCGGGTGTAGGCGCCGGGGATCAGGCCCCAGTCCGGCGCCCAATTCGGCCGGATCGGCAGGTTGTAATCGTACAGGAACGGGCCGTCCGGCACCGCGTGATACCGGGTGCTGTAGCCGCGCTCGCGCAGGTCCGCGCCGGCGAGCGGCACGGCGGACTGCCGCAGCGGCGCGGTTGCCTCGCCGGAGGTGAAGAATGCCGCGTCCCAGCGGATCTCCATCGTGGTGGTGAGCTTTACGCGATGATCCCTCCCCACGAGCTTCCCGCTCAGGTCCAGCACGATCGTCTTCCGCTTGCCGCAGGGAAGCCCGATGGTGGCGTCCGCGCCGGTCCAGCCGCCGCGGCCGTCGCCGACGTACAGCGTGGGCGGGATGATCTTCACGTCCGGGTTCTGCGCGGAGCCGACGTTGGAGCTGGTGGCGGACGGGAAGATCCAGCCGTTCAGGAACAGCTTCACGTTCGCCGGGTCCGGCACGTCGCCCAGGTCCAGGATCAGGTCGTGCGGCGCCCGGATCCCCTGGTACGGACCCTCCGGCACCGGGGTGTACCGCGCGTCCACGGTTTGCAGCGCGGGCAGGAGGTCCGCGCCGGTCTCATCCCGGGCGGAGCGCGGCAGGCGGCGGTGGCGCGCGGTGTAGATCCGGAACGGGTCCGGCGGGCCGAACTTGAACCGCTCGTCCACGTAGATGTCCACGTCCCCGGGGTGGTCCACGGCCAGCAGCCGGATCTGATCGAAGTAGCTGATCTCCCGGACCTCTTCGGTAGCGATCAGGGAGAGGTGACCGTTCTCCGGCTTCAGCAGGTCTCCGGGCAGCTTCACCCAGTCCAGAGTCTGGTCGTGCGGGATCAGCTTGCCGCGGGCGGCCAGCATGCCGAGCGGGCTGCGCCACGTGAAGTCGGTGATGAACTGCCACTTCGTCCCGTCCCAACTGTAGAGGAACGGGCATGAGTTGGGCGTGGTCTGCACGAAGTGCAGCGTGGCGCGGGTTCCGGGAGCGACCGCATCCAGCGGCACCCCGTTGGTCCACATGGTGCGGACAGCAACAGCTTGCTCGGCGCCCCCGAGCCCGACGTGCGTGGTCGGCGTGGTCACGAGGATCTTCTGCTGATCCCACGCCGTCTGGGGCTCGATCACCGCGCCGATGGCGTAGGTGTTGTTCGTGGCTGCCCCATGCTTCTGAATGCCCTGCAGTTCCATGCGCAGCCATGGCCGGGCGTTTCCGCCTTCATTGCTCATAAGCCGGAGCTGACCGGCGCGGTCCGCGAGCAGCAGGTCCATGTCGCCATCCTGGTCGCGGTCCAGGGCCTTCAGCCATACGGCAGGCTCCGGGACCACGAGCCCCGCGCCCTCGAACTGCCCTTTCCGGTTGTGCAGCAGCCGCACGCCGCCCGGACCGGCCACGGCCAGGTCCAGCCAGGTATCGTTGTCGTAGTCCAGCAGGTCGATCCAGGTGTTGGCGCCGCCCGCGGCGGCCAGCGCCGCCGGGTCCGCTTCGAACCGCTTGCCGGTATTGCGGTAGAGCAGGGTGCCGTGCTCGCCCTCGCCGGCCACGGCAACGTCCCAGTCCCCGTCCCGGTCGAAGTCGCCCACCACGGCCGCGCGGGATCCGGATGCCGGCTGGATCCCCCACTCCCGGGCCGCCTCGCGGAAACGGTCCTGGCGTCGGTTGAGGAACAGCAGCGGCGCGGCATCCGCCCGCACGACGAAGAGGTCCGGATCGCCGTCCGCATCGAAGTCGCCGAACACGGCCTGGCGGGCGCCGCCGGACGGCGCCGTCAGCCCGGATGACGCGGTGAGGTCCGTGAACGTGAAGTTACCGTTGTTGCGGAGGTAGCGGACCGCCGGCTGCCCGGGGTCCCCGCTGGCACGGATGATGTCCAGGTCCCCGTCCTGATCCAGGTCCGCGGCCATCGGCGCTCCCGGCCCCTTACCCGGCGTGCTCCCGGCAGCCAGGAACGGCTCGGTTTTCGCCGGCGTCAGCTCCAGGCCGCTCTCCTCGATCTTTCCGGCACGGGCGTTCTTCCAGATCCGGTCGCCCTCTCGGGAGGCGAGGTAGGCGTCCAGGGTATAGTCATCGTTCAGGTCAAGGAGCAGGGGAGACCCCGACCCGTCGTACGGGCGGGTGACATCGAGCACTTTCCCCATCACCAGGGGGTTGCCGCCGGCGCCGCACATGAACACCGAGCGGGCCTGGAACGGGGCGCTCTCGCCCCCCGCCAGCCGCCCGCCCGCGGCGGAGAGCTCCACGTCCCCGGCGGAAACCGGAGCGGTGCCGCTCGCCCTGACCACCTGGAACTGCTCCGGCGCGCTGACGTCCTTCCAGGTAACGGTGATCGGCCCCAGCTCCGGCGGCGGCAGTTGGGGAGGCGGGGTGCCCCAATCGCGCATCACCAGGTCGGCCGGGTCCGCATCGCTGCCGTAGAGCGCGTTCTGGGCGGGGGTATATTGCGGGCTCACGTGCAGCAGGTTGCTGACTACCCGCACACCAAAGAGCAGGTCTCCCGTGCCTCCGGCGAGCTTCTGCTCCAGCGAGGCCAGCGGCTCCCGCGCCGGGGGCGGCACCTGCACGAGGAGCGCCTTGATCCGTTCCAGCGTCTTCCGCGCCGCGGTGTAATCCTTCCGCTCCGCCTGCGCCACCAGCAGGTGGAGCTGGGCTGCCAGGTTCTCCGGCGCCAGCTCCACCAACCGCTGGCGAAGCTCGTACAGACGAGCGGAGTGGTCGCCCCGGGAGCTGTCCAGGCGCCGGGCCAGCGCGCCGACCACCCGGGGATCGTCCGGCGCGGCCTTCATGGCGGCTTCCAGTGCCTGGAGTGCGTCGTCCGGCCGGTCGTTCATCTCAAAGGCACGAGCCAGCACCAGCTTCGGCCACGCGGCGCCGGGCAGCAGCTCCGCGCCCTTCTGGGCGGAGGCCAGCGCCGCGCCCGCCTGCCCGGGCTGCCGCATCCGGGCCACGGCAGCGTTCACATGACCAAAGGCCAGCCGCGGCCGCGCTTTCGCGATCGCCTCGAACTCCGCGGCGGCGTCCAGGGTCTGCCCGTTCTCCAGCAGCGCGATGCCCCGCAGGCGCTGTTCGTTCACCCGGGCGAAGGAGGCGGCGGTGACCCCCTGCCACGGGTCTCGGGACTGGCAGCCGGACACCAGCGCCGCCGCGAAGGCGAGCACCAGGAGGGTGATGATTGCGGTGCGGCACATCGAGGGGCGCATCATCGGGGGACCCACACTCCCTGCTGGCGGACGGCTTACTTGGGAAACGGGTGAAGGGCCAGGGCCAGACCGCCGCCGGGCGGACCAGGGTTACATCGAGCGTACCCCTTGGCATCCATTCTAGGTACCGCTCGCCGCAGCGACCCGGAGGTTAAAGCATTTTTAGGTCGAATACGATTCAGGTGAGCTGATGGAGTTGTGCGGGTAGGCTCGCGGGGTGCTCTTTGAAGCAACGGGATGGGTCGTTGCTTCGTAGGGGCATCCGCCGTGATTGCCCTCGCCACGGTTTACTCCCGGCGCTGGCAGAGCGGTACCCACCTGTTGAGGGCGATACGGCTTTGCGAACGCCGGCACCGTCGTCGTTTCCAGGGCAACCACGGCGAGTGCCCCTACGAAGCAACAGCCTTGAGCCCACCTACATTCCCGTACGAACTAGCGAGGCGCAGCTCCGTCTCGCGGTGGCGGTAGTTGGCCGGGCGGTCTTCCGGCGGGTTGGCGAGGAAGTGCGCGACGATCGCCTCCAGGTAGGCGGTGGGCGGCAGGTGGCGGAAGCCCAGCTCCCGCGTGATCCGGGAGGGGTCCAGGTGCGACATCCAGTCCCCGCTGAAGGGGGAGACGTCCAGCGGTCGCAGCCCGGCCGCGGCGAGGTCGGCGCGGGCGATCGGCTGCAGGCGGGCGGGGGCGCCCAGCATTCCCGCCAGCAGGGTCAGCACCTCCACCAGCGTGGGCTGCTCCTCCTGGCAGAGGTTGTACGCCTCCCCGAACGTCTCACGCCGACCGAGGATCTCGCTCACGGCACGGGCGACTTCGCGCCCGTAAACGTGGCGGCAGGGATGCTGCCCGCCGTGCGGCACGAGCACCGGGCCGCCGTCCAGCAGCCGCCAGAGGTAGCTCTCGACCCGCCGGAAGTGGTCCCGCTCGCCGTTCACCATTGGGATGCGGAGCCGGGTGGAAGGGAAGCCCAGCTCCCGCCAGGCGGCCTCCAGCACGTCTTCCGCGGCCCGCTTGCCGACGCCGTATTCCCAGTCCGCGAGGTCGTGCGGCTCCGAGGGCGGCGGCATCACCGGGCCGGCATACTGGTCCTCAGTGGCGGGAAGCGTGCAGCCTTCCCGCACCAGGTAGACCTGCCCGGTGCTGATGAAGACGTAGTGCCCGACGCGGTCGCCCAGGGCGCGGACCGCTCGTTCCGCGTCCGCTCCCACATAGCCGGCGAAGTCCACGCAGGCGTCCCACGCGCGCCCGGCTACCGCCTCGTCGAACTGCGCGGTGGTGCGGTCGCAGTGCAGGCGCTCCACGCGGTCCCCGAACGGATCCGGCGAGCTGCCGCGATTCAGCAGGGTGACCCGGTGTCCCTGGGCGAGGAGCCGCCATGCGAGGAAGTAGCCGACAAACCGGGTTCCGCCGATGACCAGCACGTCCATCCTTCGCACCTCCGCACACCACCGCCCACTCCTGACGTACTTCCTATATCGCACTCTCCCACGGCCCGGGAACCACTGCCAGAGGGAAGCGGCCTCCGCTTATCCAACAGGCGCCCGAGGAGAACACCATGCGGATCAACGTAGGGGTCATCAGCTTCGCGCACGGGCACGTCAACGCCTACTGCAACCAGATGGAGGACTGGGACGACGTGCGCCTCGTGGCGGCGTGGGACGACAACGAGCAGCGAGGCCGCACCCAGGCCGAGAAGTTCGGGATGGAGTACAGCCCGCATGTGGAAGACGTGCTGGGGCGGAAAGACAT
>JAJFMS010000129.1 GCA_020696885.1 Armatimonadota bacterium
AGTACCAGCCCAGGTCGCCCAGGGAGCCGAGCGGCTCCAGCGTACCGTGCGTGCGGATGTTGGTCTGCTGGAACTCCTCGCCGGCCAGAAAGCTGAACTGGGAGGCGATGTGGCGGACCGGCGCTATCTGCTGGTCCACCACCGCGCGGAGGTGACCCAAGCGCCGGCCGTGCATGAACATCACGCCGTCCATGAACTGGACCCCGTGCTGCTCGCAGGCGGCGAGGATCTCCTCCACGTCCGCGGCGCTCACACCGACCGGCTTCTCTACCAGCACATGCTTCCCGGCCTCGGCCGCGCGGATCACCCACTCCTTGCGCAGTCCGGTGGGCAGCGGGATATAGACGGCATCGATGTCGTCCCGGCCTAACAGCTCTTCGTAGCTGCCCAGCGCTTCCGGCACGCGAGAGTGGGGCACCTGCGCCTGGCACTCGTCGATGAACGACTGCGCGCGGGCCTGGTCGCGGCTCGCCACGGCCACGAGCTCGGCATTACCGGCGTCTCGGATCGACTGCCAGTTCTTGCGGGCGATGAAAGCGGCGCCGAGGATGCCCCATCGGCAGATCGGGGCGGACGGAGTTTCAGTCTGGTCTGGCATCATGGGTTTCCGGCGGATCGAAGGACTGCGACTAGGACTCGCTGCTCAGCTTGGTGAAGCACAACGGAATCCCCTTGTCTTCCCAGCCCGGCCGCAGGCGCTGAGCGGATAAAGATCCGGGGATCCCCGTCGATACCGCCTGGCAACCGGCAGCACTATGAACAGCCTAACCACCCGTCAACCTCACCGCTCGTGGTCGTCCGCAGCGGCTACTTACTTGCGCGGCGTCTGCCTCGGCATGGCTGCGGCGGCGCTGCTGGTGGTCGCAGCGGCCCGCTTCGAGGCGAGCGAGGAGCCGGTGAACCTGGCGAAGGTGGCGGCTACCTCCAGCTCTTACACCTCGGGGGACACCCGCACCAGCGCGCTGAACGACGGCTACCAGCCCGCCAGCTCTCGCGATGATCGGCAGGGCTCGTACGGCAACTGGCCGCGGGTGGGCACGGAGTGGGTGCAGTATAACTGGCCCCGGCCGATTACCACCAACCGGGTGGACGTGTACTGGTGGATCGACGGTCGCGGCGTGGGCGCGCCGAAGGCCTGCCGCCTGCTCTACCTGAATGGTGGGGAGTTCGTGCCGGTCTCCCACGCTGCCGGTCTGGGCATCGCCGGCAACGCGTACAACACCACCACGTTCGACGAGGTGCGCACCCAGGCGCTGCGGCTGGAGATCATCTCAGACGGCAAGCTCTCCACCGGCGTCCTGGAGTGGAAGGTGAACAGCGCGGGGCCGGCACCCGCGTTCCCCCCGCTGGTGCACGCCGGCATCGATCGGTCGGTAGTCCTGGGCGGCCGGACCTACCTTTCCGGCAAGGTGGAGCGGCTCAAGTCTACCCCCGGCGACACCGTGCGTTGGAGCAAGGAAGCCGGTCCGGGTGCGGTGACGTTCGCGGATGCCGCCGCGCCGGTTACGACCGCGATGGTCTCGGCAGCAGGCGACTACGTGCTCAAGCTGACGGCCTTGGGCGGCGGCGAGGAAGCCGCTTCCACCCTCAAGCTTCACGCGGCTCCGCCGCCACCCGCGAAGCGGCTGGACGTGGTTTATACCACGAGGTACCGCATCGACAGCCCGCTCTGGGACCAGCGAGCGAAGGCGCTCATCGCCAACTGGATTCCGCACTGCATCGAGAACTGCGAGCGCACGGACCTCCGCGAAGGGCAGGGCGGCATCGACAACTTCGTGGAGGCTGGGAAGGCGCTGCGTGGGGAGCCGCACGGCGGGCACCGGGGGTATGTGTTCTCCAACGCCTGGGTTCACCAGACCGTGGAGGCGATGTGCCTGGCGCTGATGGTGGACGCCAAGGGCGATGCCGAGGTGCTGAAGGCGCAGGCCCGGATGCGGACCGCGCTGGAGAGCTGGATCCCGAAGATCCTGGCCGCGCAGGAGCCGGACGGCTACCTCCAGACCGCCTATACGCTGGCTAACCGCAGGGCCTGGCCGGAGCGGTGGTCGCCCGCGCACCGGGACGACCACGAGGGCTACGTGGCCGGCTACTTCATCGAGGCCGCCATCAACCACCACACGCTCACCGGCGGGAAGGACCTGCGCCTGTACAACGCGGCGAAGAAGCTGGCGGATTGCTGGACGGCAAACCTCGGCCCGGGGAAGAAGGCGTGGTTCGACGGACACCAGGAGATGGAGCAGGCCCTGGTGCGCTTCGGGCGGTTCGTCAACGACGTGGAGGGCCACGGGCGCGGCGCCGCGTACCTCCGGCTCGCCCGGTTCCTGCTCGACTCCCGCCGGGGCGGGCAGGAGTACGACCAGAGCCACCTGCCGCCCGCGCAGCAGTACGAAGCGGTGGGTCACGCGGTCCGGGCCACCTACTTCTATTCCGGCATGGCCGACGTTGCCGCCGAGTCCGGGGATCGCGACTACCAGAGCGCCGTGCTCTCGCTCTGGGACAACATGGTCAACCGGAAGTACTACGTGATCGGGGGCATCGGCAGCGGGGAGACCTCCGAAGGGTTCGGCCCGAACTACTCCCTGCGCAACAACGCCTACTGTGAGTCGTGCTCGAGCTGCGGGCTCATCTTCTTCCAGTACAAGCTGAACCTGGCCTACCACGACGCGCGGTTCGCGGACCTGTATGAGGAGACCCTTTACAACGCGCTCCTGGGCGCCACGGACCTGCAGGGCGCCAACTTCTGCTACACGAACCCGCTGATCAACAGCCGCCGCACGCCGTGGCACGTGTGTCCGTGCTGCGTGAGCAACATCTCCCGCACGCTGCTGATGGCCCCGACCTGGACCTACGTGAAAGGCAACGACGGGGTTTACGTCAACCTGTTCATCGGCAGCCGGATCTCGGTGGGGGAGGTGGCGGGCACGCCCCTGGAGCTGGTGCAGAAGACCGACTACCCGTGGAGCGGCTCCGTGGGCATCACGGTGAACCCGGCGCGCGCGCGGAGCTTCACCGTCCGCGTGCGGGTCCCGAACCGCGCCACCAGCCAGCTCTACACGGCCGTGCCGGCTGTTTCCGGGCTGAAGCGCCTGGCGGTGAACGGCAAGGCGTTCCCGGTCCGGATCGAAAAGGGCTACGCGGTGATTACCCGCAAGTGGAAAGCGGGGGACCGCATCGAGCTGGAGCTACCGCTGGAGCCCCAGCGCCTTCATGCGGACAGCCGCATCGCCGCCGACAAGGGGCGGGTAGCGCTGCGCTACGGCCCGCTGATCTACAGCGCGGAGCTTGCCGACCAGCCCAACATCGAGCAGCCGCTTAGCGCGGACCCGCTGCGGGCCGTGTGGCGCCCGGAGCTGCTCGGCGGCGTCAAGGTGCTGCAGGGCCGCTGGGCGGACGGCACGCCGCTGGTGGCCGTGCCGTTCTACGCCCGGATGAACCGCCTCGACCCTTCGCAGTGGCCGGCCACCGGCAACCCTGGCAGCCGCCGTGGACGTAATCCCGGCATTCAGTCCCAGGTATGGATCCCGGAGTAGCGCTCGATTGCATCAAGCGAGGTACCGCCTCAGCCCGACGGGCGTGTGTCCCGTTTCGCTGACGGCTACTTTGCCGGTGGGCTCTCCCCCGGCCCTGCTCTGCAGCACCCGTTTTCCGCGTGTGGGGCTCCGCACCCAGCATGAACTGCCGGACGGGCGGCCTCCATACCACTCCATTCCAACTCTGCGTCCTCTGCGTCTCGCCGTTAATCCCGGTTAATCTCCGCCCGCAACGTCTTGTCGACGATTCTACCCGCCACCCGTCGACGGTTCCGTCGACGCTCGGGCTCTAAACTCCCCTTCAACAACGGTTTGACGTTGTAGTAAGGAGAGAACGGATGTTGGCAAGCAGTGGGTGGAGGCGCGGCGGGGGCATGCTCGCGCTGCTGGCGCTGTTGACGGTAGGTCTGCTGCGCCCTGCGCCCGCGGCGCCGCGAGCCCGCTCCGCGTCCCGTGGTGCCTCGGCGCAGCAACGCGCGGCGGTCACCCGTCGCACCGCCAGCGCCGCCGCTGGTACTACGGGCGGCTCCGGCTCAATCGTTAGATGGGGCTCAACAAGCGCCACTCCCGCAGATTTGTCCGGCGTCATCAGCGCGTCCGCGGGCTTCGATTTCACCGCGGCGCTCCGGAGCGATGGGACCGTGATCACGTGGGGGACGGGCGCGGGCGTAGCGACCCCGGTGCCGACAGGGCTCGCGGGAGTGACTGCTATCGCCGTGGGAGATAGGCATACCCTCGCCCTGAAGAGTGACGGTACGGTAGTGGCCTGGGGCGACAACCCCTGGGGGGAGGCGAGCGTGCCTCCGGGTCTGACGGGCATCCGAGCGGTGGCCGCCGGATACGACCACAGTTGTGCCGTAAAGAGCGACGGCACGGTTGTAGTCTGGGGCCGGGACATCTTTGGCATCCGGACCCCGCCGGCCGGCCTCCGGGATGTCATTGCCGTTGCCGCCGGAGAGTTCCACTGCATGGCGCTAAGAAGCGACGGTACGGTGGTGGCCTGGGGCCAGAGCTCCGAAGGGCGACTGAACGTGCCAGCGGGTCTGACCGGCGTGGTGGCGATTGCGGCGGGTGACCGGGACAGCCTGGCGCTCAAGAGCGACGGCACGGTGGTGGCCTGGGGGCCTAACGACGCGGGTGAAACGGACGTACCGGCGGGCCTGACCGGGGTAGTGGCCATCGCCAGTCGCTTCGATCATAGCCTCGCGCTGAGGAGCGATGGTACCGTGGTGGGCTGGGGGTGGAACGCCTCCGGGCAGGTCAACGTTCCTGCGCTCACGGGGGCGACCTCGATCGCAGTTGGCGCCCATCACAGCATCGCCGTTCGCGCCACCTCCGGCGTGCGGTCATGGGGATTTGCCCCAACGGTACCTGCCGGATTGAACGATATCAAGTCCGTAACCGCTTACTACCAGAGTCTGGCCCTGCGAGCCGACGGGACGGCAGTAGGCTGGGGCGAGAACAGCAAGGGTCAGGCGACGATCCCTGCAGGCCTGTCCGGAGTGACCGCCCTCGCGGCCGGCTTCTCGCACAGCATGGCGCTGAAGAGTGACGGCACCGTTGCTGCCTGGGGCGCCCGGACTCCGGCTTCCGACTTTGGGCAGACGGCCGTGCCGGCGGGATTGGCCGGCGTCACCGCCATAGCGGCCGGCGCCGACCACAGCCTGGCGCTGAAGAGCGACGGCACCGTGGCAGCCTGGGGGCGCAACAACCAGGGCCAGTTGAACGTGCCGGCAGACCTTCGCGGCGTGATGGCCATCTCCGCCGGTTCTGCCCACAGCCTGGCGCTGAAAAGCGATGGCACCGTCGTCGGCTGGGGCAACACCGTTATCCCACCAGTTCTCGCAGACGTGACGGCCATCAGCGCCGGCTTCAATCAGAGCGTGGCACTCAAGAGCGACGGTACCATCGTGGACTGGAACAACACCGGTGAATTGAACGTGCGGGCGGGGATCTCCCACGTAAAGGCGATGTCCACGAGAGTCAGCTACTGCCTGGCGCTCTTGAGCGACGGCACGGTAGTCGGCTGGGACGACAGCCGAAGTGAGCCGATCGCTATCCCGGCGGATCTTGCCGGGGTCAGCGGCCTCTCCGTGGGTGTCTTTCACGGCCTCGTCCTGGTGCCGGTGGTGAACCAGGTGCCTACCCTAACTCCGCCCGCTGACGTCACCACCCGGGAAGATACCGCTTCAGCTCCCGTTTCTTTTATGGTGGCGGATGACTCGGGCGCCGACGGCGTCATCGTGACGGCGGACTCCAGCGAGCCGGGATTGGTCCAGAGCTTCGGCTTCTCCGGCTCGGGCGCCGACCGCAGCGTCACCATCACCCCGGCCCCGAACGCTAACGGCACCGCCACCATCACCCTCACCGCCAGCGACGGCGCCTTGAGCGCCAGCGTCACCTTCACCCTCACCGTCACGCCGGTGAACGATGCCCCCAGCTTCATTAAAGGCGCCGATCAGGTGGTGAATGAGGACGCCGGGGCACAGTCCACACCAGGTTGGGCCACGCAGGTGAAGCCGGGGCCCACTACCGATGAGTTCACCCAGAACCTGACGTTCGAGATAACCGCTAACTCCAACCCCGGACTCTTCTCCACGAGCCCGGCAGTGAACGGCACGACGGGCGAGCTCACCTACACGCCAGCCCCCAACGCCCACGGCATGGCCACGATCACCGTGCGGCTCCGCGATGACGGCGGTACCGGCGGCGGCGGCCAGGACACCTCCGCCACCGTGACGTTCACCATCCGGGTGAACCCGGTGAACGATGGGCCGACTGCCGCCGGCCAGTTCGCCACCACGCCGGAGGACACTGAGAAGACCTTGACGCTGAGCGCTTCCGACCTCGACGGGGATGCGCTCACCTACACCGTGGTCACGCCTCCCGCCCACGGCACGCTCTCCGGCAGCGGAGCAAGCCGCACCTACGCGCCCGCGGCGAACTACTACGGCTCGGACAGCTTCACCTTCAGGGTGCGAGACGGCAGCGTGGACAGCAACACCGCCACCGTCTCGCTGACGGTGACCCCCGTCAACGACCTTCCCGTTGCCGTCGGCGAGAGTTTCGCCACCCCGCGGGGCACCACGCTCGAGATCCCCGCCTCCGGAGTGCTCGGGAACGACACCGACGTGGACGGCAACCCGCTCACCGCCCAACTGGTTACCTCGGTCAACGGCGGCACCCTGACGCTGAACGCCAACGGCAGCCTCCGCTACACCCCGCGCATCGGCTTCTCGGGCACCGATAGCTTCACCTACCGCGCTCACGACGGTACGGCAGCCGGCAACGCGGTCACCGTGAGCCTGCAGGTGAGTGCCGCGCCACCGGCCAGCACACCGGACGGCCAGGTGGAGGCTACCGGGAGCATCCCGATGCCGGGAGGTACGGTTACCTTCAACCTCACGGCCCGCAAATCCAGTGGCCGGGTGATGGGCGCGTTGGTGTACACCGACCCGGTGCGAGCCCGCTCGTTGACCAGCACGGAGTTGACCGCCGTGGTGGTCACTGGCCGCAAAGCGCGGGTGTTCGGGAAAGGGAAGCTGGGCAACGGCACCGTGGTGGACTTCGTGGTGGACGTGGACGACGTGGCGGATCCCGGACGGGGCAAGGACCGCTTCCAGTTGGAGACCGGCAGTGGCGTAACCGTGGGCGCCGTGCTCACCCTCGGTAACGTCACCGTGCGACCGTAGGTGCGGGGGGTTAACCGCAGAGACGCAGAGCACGCAGAGGGAAGAGAGAAGGAACCACAGATGCACACGGACGGACACGGATGGGGATGAAGGGGGCGCGGCCAGGACCTCCGGCTCGTTATCCTGCCTTCCATCTGCATCTATCTGCGTGCATCTGCGGCTGAACTCCCCTCTCTGCGTGCTCCGCGTCTCTGCGGTTAACTCCCCCTTTCCCGCCGGGTACGCGGCCGGCGACGTGCACGCCCTGGCCCTGAAGCGCGACGGCTCCGTGATCGCCTGGGGTGACGATACCAACGGGCAGGCGACGGTGCCGCATGGCTTTAGCGAGGTGGTGGCGATCTCCAGCTCTCGCGATCACAACCTGGCCCTGAAGCGGGACGGCACGATCGTGACCTGGGGAGAGAACGCGAACAGCACTACCACCGTCCCGGCGGGGTTGACCGGAGTCACAGCGATCTCGGCTGGCTTCCACAACCTGGCGCTCTGTGG